>NZ_PGUB01000018.1:0-56789 GCF_002924285.1 Aquimarina sp. I32.4
TGAAACCATTTAATGGAGTGGCAACTAAATATCTACAGAATTATATGAACTGGTTTATGGTCTTGGAACGCATAAAAGAGAATAACCAACGGCTCAAATCCTTTGCCTACTATGCCCTTGCTGGACAAAATGCATGGCAAATTTGGAAAACAACAACTGAATCAGTCATATAGTAGAATATAGCCAAAAAATATTAATTTCCTTACGTACCTAAATAACCATAAAGAAAAAGGGTGGTTGGATCAGGATGCGCTATATAAAATAGTTACTAACCTAGTCTCTAACGCTATAAAATACACCCCAGAGAATGGCTCTATTATCTGTAATGCGCATATTAAAAAAAATAATCTTTTTATAAATATCAAAAATACAGGAGAAGGACTTTCTATAGAACAACAACAATTGGTTTTTAAACGTTTTTACCAAACTCATGACTTTCAATCTGGCTCTGGTATTGGATTAGCTTTGGTCAATGAACTTGTAAAATTACATCAAGGTACTATCTCTGTAAACAGTAAGCCTAATGAGTGGACAAGTTTTAGTCTTGTCATCTCATTAGATAAAAATGCAATACAAAACGCCACAATTATAGAACAAAACACAGACAACATTACCTCTCATACTGCGTCTAAAAGTACTGACATTCTTACAAATGATTCCAAATTTAATCTCAAAAACAAAGAGCTTCCTATTTTATTAATCATTGAAGATAATAAAGACCTAAACATACTATTACAAGATATTTTTATTAATCAATATCATATTATTAGCTCTATAGATGGAAAAGAAGGATACGAAATGGCCATCAAGCATATTCCTGATATTATCATTTCTGATATTATGATGCCTAAAAAAGATGGGATAACGCTTACAAAAGAATTAAAAAATGATGAGCGCACTAGCCATATTCCAATCATTTTATTAACCGCAAAAGCTGGAGAAGAAAATGAATTATCAGGACTACAAACTGGTGCTGATGAGTATATGGTTAAGCCTTTTAATCAAAAAATACTAGTAACAAAAGTTGACAACTTATTAAATCTCAGAAAAAAACTACAACATAGGTATAGTCAGGAAGTATTCTTAACCCCCAAAGAGATTGCCGTAACTTCTATTGATGAAAACTTCTTAAACAAGGTGCAAGAAGTATTGGATAAGAAAATAACAGAACCCTCTTTTAATGTTGAAGATTTCAGTAAATCTTTAAGCATGAGCAGAATGCAATTACACAGAAAACTAAAAGCATTAACTGGATTAACCTCTTCAGAATTTATCAGATCTCAGCGCCTTAAACTAGCGGTTCAACTACTCAAAAGCTCTGACACAAATGTATCACAAGTTGGCTATGCCGTAGGTTTTAATGATCATTCATACTTTACTAAATGTTTCAAAAAAGCATATAAGTGTACCCCTTCTGAGTATGCTACAAAAAAATAGATACTCCCCTTTCACAATTCATCCCAAAACTCTCCTACAAACACCCCTAAAAACATAGGGAAATTACCCTTTTTCTACAATGTTACATAATTCATAGCCTTTGTTACATACTCCATAACGATCTCTCTAATCATATTCTAGTTTTACCATCGAATCAAAAAAAACAATGTCTGATTTATCCATTGAATTTATGGGCATGAGTAAAAACAAAAAATACACAGGCCACCTCAATGATCTCAACTCAACCAATATATATCTAAATATAAATAACCTAAAACCTGGTTTCTATACATTAAGAATCACATATAAAAACAAGATAATTAAAGAAGTGAAATTCAAAAAATAAGAAAAATTTATTAAAAAATTAGAGACACTACCATTTACCTTATTGATAATCCTCTCATTAACCTATAAAACAAAAAACAATGAGAACAATACCAATTTTAGCAATAATCATCACTTTTTTGACTTTACAGTCGATAAACGCACAAAATAAAGAAGCAAAAAAAACGGATAAAAAAACTGTAAAGAAAGACAACCTTTTGGATATGCAAACCAATGTGCTATCCAGCATTTTTGGAGAGAATATGGATGGAAAATCAAATGGGAAACCAATTAATTTTTTAGAACTATTAGAAAAAATGGATATCTCTTCTGAGCAAAAATTAGAATACAAAAACAGCTATTACCTACAAGCAAAAAAACTTACACAAAAACAAAAAGATTCTTTAGGTAAGACCATCGAAAAAAAAATACTGGAAGCTCAACCAGATCAATGAAAAACTAATAAAAGGGAGTGAAAATAAAAACGATGAAAACAACAAAAACACTTTGCATTCTTATAGTATTATTAAGCACCACAATAAGTAATGCACAGCTACTAAAGAGATTAGAAAAAAAAGCAGAAGAAGCCGCAAAACGTACTATTGAAAAGCGTATAGAGCAGGAAACAGAAAAAAATACTGATAAAGGCCTTGATGAAGTTTTTGAAAAGAAAAGAAAAAAGAATAAGAAGAAAAACAAACAGAAAAAGAGCAAGAAGAAAAACCAAACCATTATAGGAAGTTCAACACACTATGAAATCAATCGTGCTTCAGATTTTGAAGCAGGTAATATAATTATTTTTCAAGACCGTTTTACAAACGATACTCAAGGTGATTTCCCCGCTAAATGGGATACAAATGGTTCTGGCGAAATCGTACTCATTAACAGTAAAAAATGGTTACGTCTAGGAGGTAACTCCAAGTATGTTCCTACAACAACAGAAACATTACCTGAGAATTATACAATCGAGTTTGATCTTCTTACTCAAGGATTAGACAACAAAACCAGTTCTCAATCCTGGATTAAACTTTTACTAGAAGATCATACTGGTTTTAATCAATCAAAAAATTGGTGTATGGTAGAACTTTCTCCTTGTCAGTTTATCGGATCTCAAGGAGTTGTAGAAAAAGTAGTAAACGGACAACGCCAAATTCGCAATGCCATAGGAAAAGACTATCGTGCTCAAATAGATGGAAAATCCCACATCTCTATTGCAATCAACAAAACACGAATGCGTGTTTGGATGAATGAAAATAAAATAATAGATATTCCTAGATTAATACCAGAAGGAGCTAATGTATTTAAAATTCACACCAAAGGACTAAGAGATACTAACGGCAAAGACGAAGTATATATTACTGATTTCAAGATCACTAAAAGCGGTAAAGATAATCGAAGTAAACTGATTACCGAAGGACGATTATCTACCAACGCTATTCTTTTTAAAACTGGATCTTCAACCATCACTGGAGGAACAGAAACCATCATAAAGGAGGTTGCTACAGCCCTACAAGACGAATCAAATATGAAAATAAAGATTATAGGTCATACTGATACTGATGGAAATGCAGAAAGCAATAAAAAACTTTCTGAACAACGAGCAAAGGCGATTAAAATGATACTTGTAGAGCAATATGACATACGATTTAGCAGAATACAAATTGAAGGAAAAGGAGAAGCAAATCCCATTGCAGATAACATCTCTGTATCAGGAAAAGCAAAAAATAGAAGAGTAGAGTTTATTAAAATATAAAAAATTGATCCTAATCAAGAAATCATACCAACAATATTTGATTACTCTAATCTAACTTAGGTGTACCTATAAAACTACCGTACTACTTATCAAAATAAGTAACTGTTAACAAAATAACCTATGAAACATATCTTTTTTTTAATCGCAATACTAACACTATCATCGGTATTTGCTCAAAACAACAATTGCAGTAAATTTTATGCTAGTCAGGAAGGAAAAACATTGACGATACATCAATATGATAAACGAGAACACCTTGAAATCATTAGTCAATATAAGGTCACTAAAGTTGAGAATACTGGTGAGCAAAGCATCATTACTATCACAATGGATTTGACAGATGGCAGAAATAACAAACATATTATCTCTTCATCATTTAAAGCGCGTTGTTCTAATAATACTACTCGATTGGATCCAGAATCTTTTATAGCACCAGGAATACTTGATCAATATAGTGATATGCAATATAGCATTACTGGTGATGATATCTCTATCCCCAACACTCTCGAAATTAATCAAGAGCTACCAGATGCATCTGTACACATGTCTGTAAATGCTGGAATCATGAATATAAACATGACTACCACTATGCTAAACAGAAAAGTAATTGCCAAAGAACAAATTACTACTTCTGCAGGAACCTTTGATTGTTATGTAATTACATACACTAACCAATTAACGATGGGAATGACCAAAACACAACATTCTAAACAATGGATCGCAGAAGGTGTAGGAATGGTAAAAGAAGAAACACGCAAAGCAAATGGGAGACTGGTTACCAAAAGTGAACTAGTGGCCATCAATTAAAAAACTCCTCTTTTTCTATGAGTGTAAAACTTTAAACAATTAAAACTTTAAATAATTAAAATTTCACATTATGAAAACAAAAAAATTAAAACTACAGTACTTTTTTTTAGCAATTATTACATTACTAACATTTTCTTGCTCAGATGGAGAGGATGGCGCTGTTGGTCCAACTGGTCCACAAGGAGAACAAGGAGTTAATGGGCAAGATGGAACTAATGGGCAAAACGGAGTTGATGGACAGGATGGTAATGCTAATGTAGTTTCTGTTTTATTTGAAGATCAGACCATATCCAATGGAGATACTGTTTTTGATATTCCTGAACTGACACAAGAAATATTTGACACAGGTCTCGTTTATGCATATGTAACTGTCACTGGAAATGAATATTGGGAAACTTTACCGCTTAGTCTTGGTCAGGAAATAATATTAGAAATTGATAAAATTGAAGTTGGAAAAGCCACTTTACGTGCCACTTTTACTCAATCTAATCTAAGGCTTAGATTTATATTAGTTGCGAGCAGTGATACACATAGTATTAATTTTTCAAGTTTTCAGGATCTTAAAGAATATTACAACCTAGAAAAATAGCTTTAATTTAAAGTCCTAAAGATAAGGCATATCTTATCTTTAGGACTTTATTCTATTATCTTATAAAAGTTAGATAAGTATAACAAACGACCTTCTCAGTATGAACAAAAATCAACAATTAATCACCTTGTGGCTTGTAACTTTTTATTTCCCAGAAATGAGAATAAAAACTCCAATACTTACAAAAACAACAACCTGAAGCCATTTTAATACAAGTCCAATTTTTGAGTTTTGCTTAAGACGTTCAGAAATAGCTCCTGCCAGAACTGCTATCAATCCAAAAACAGTAAATGAAACTATTATAAAAAGCAATCCTAATACATAAAACTGAGTTATACTACTAATGGTTTTACTAAATAAAAAACCTGGGAAAAATGCGAGAAAAAATATAGATACTTTAGGGTTCAATACATTCATCACAAATCCTTGTTTAAATAATTGCCCTAGACTTTTTTTGGGTATACTATCATCTGTAAGATTTACTGCTGCTTTACTTCTCAACACTTTATACGCAAGAAAGAATAAATACAACGCTCCAAACAACTTAATAGCAAAAAAAAGCATATCACTTTGCTTGATAACAGCAGATACCCCAAAGGCAACCAGAGTAGTATGTATAATACATCCAGACATAAGGCCCGCTACAACAGCCAGCCCATATTTTTTGCCATGTACCACACTCTGCATCAATACAAATATATTATCAGGCCCAGGTGAGATAGCTAATGCCGATGTTGCCAAAACAAAAGTATAGAGGATTTCGTAATTCATCTCTATTTACGAAGTAATGCTTTATTAATATTTTTTATCAACCTAGGTCCTTCATAGATAAAGCCAGTATATATCTGTATCAAACTTGCTCCTGCTTCTATTTTTTCTACAGCATCTTTTGCACTATGAATCCCTCCTACTCCTATAATAGGAAAAGCCTTATTACTCTTTTCTGACAAGTATCGTATAACTTCTGTACTCTTATTTTTTATAGGCTGACCACTCAATCCACCATTTGCAATAGCTTTTATCCTTTCTTCAGAGGTTTTCAACCCATCTCTAGTCACAGAGGTATTACTAGCAATGACACCATCTAAGCTGGTTTCTGCCACCAGCTCTATAATTTCATCCAATTGATTGGGGTTTAAGTCTGGTGCGATTTTTAATACGATAGGCTTTTGTTTTTCAAATGAATTGTTTTGTTGTTGCACCGCCCGTATTAATTCAAGTAAATATTCTTTATCATTTAGCTTTGCATGACTCCCCACATTTGGACAACTTACATTAAGCACAAAATAATCTACATACGGGTGTAATGCATCAAAACATGTTATATAATCTTTGGTATAATTTTCTGGATCTGTATCAGTATTCTTTCCTATATTTCCACCGATAATCAATTTATTTTTATTCTTTTTAAGTTGGTGTATTACTGCCTGCAATCCTTCATTATTAAACCCCATT
The DNA here is from genome assembly GCF_002924285.1 of Aquimarina sp. I32.4. NCBI lineage: Bacteria > Pseudomonadati > Bacteroidota > Flavobacteriia > Flavobacteriales > Flavobacteriaceae > Aquimarina > Aquimarina sp. I32.4. The sequence goes on from NZ_PGUB01000018.1 coordinate 6,366, forward strand.
CTATTAATAATCCCTTGATCTTCTTTTAGTCTAAACAATCTTTTTTTAGGGTTTCCTTCTTGTCCTTTTGGGGTTACTGTTCCTATTTCTATAAAACCAAACCCAAAATTAGCTAACTCATTATACAATACCGCATTTTTATCAAATCCAGCCGCTAGTCCTACTGGATTCTTAAATTTTAATCCAAAAACCTCTCGTTCCAATTCAGTATTTTTTACCTGATATATACCTCTAAAAAGTGATGGTACTAATGGGATTCTGGATAAAAATTTGATCATTCTAAAAGTGAAATGATGTACTTTTTCTGGATCAAAAGAAAATAATATCGGTCGTAATAGAGGCTTATACATTAACTATAGTTTTACTTGCGCAAAAATAAGTCATACAAGGTTCTAATAAAAGTGTATTTTTGAATTCTTCAGATACTAAAATATTATTTGTAATGATTTCAAAACAACATATTATACAACGGTTCATCAGTTATGTAACTATTGATACTGAAAGTGACCCTAACAGCAATACCACTCCCAGTACAGAAAAACAATGGGATCTAGCCAATAAACTGGTAGAAGATTTAAAAGCTATTGGCCTAGAAGATGTTACTATTGATAAAAACGCATATATCATGGCTACATTACCTTCTAATGTAGCACATGAAGTACCTACTATTGGTTTTATTTCGCATTTTGATACGAGCCCAGATTTTACTGGAGCAAATGTAAACCCACAAGTTATAGAGAATTATGATGGGAAGGATATCATGCTTAATGCTTCAGAGAACATCGTTCTTTCTCCTGATTATTTTGAAGACCTAAAACAATACAAAGGACAAACACTTATCACTACAGATGGTACTACCTTACTAGGAGCTGATGATAAGGCAGGAATTACAGAGATTATTACTGCAATGGAGTATATGATACAGCACCCAGAGATTAAGCACGGAAAAATTAGAATTGGTTTCACCCCAGATGAAGAGATCGGTCGTGGGGCACATAAATTTGATGTAGCCACTTTTGGTGCTGATTGGGCATATACCATGGATGGTAGTCAGATCGGAGAACTTGAATACGAAAATTTTAATGCAGCAGGGGCTGTAGTTACCGTAAAAGGAAAAATTGTACATCCTGGGTATGCCAAAGGAAAAATGATAAACAGCATGTATATCGCTCAAGATTTCATTAATGGGTTACCTAGATTAGAAACTCCAGAACATACAACTGGTAGAGAAGGTTTTTTTCATCTACATACTATAAAAGGTGATGTAGAAGAAACTCAACTACAGTATATCATAAGAGATCATGACAAACAACTCTTTGAAGCTAGAAAAGAAACCATGAAAAAACTGGCCGACAAAATTAACGCAGAGCATGACAACGAAGTAATACAACTAGAAATCAAAGATCAATACTACAACATGCGAGAAAAGGTTGAGCCAGTGATGCATATTGTTGATATTGCAGAAGAAGCTATGAAATCTCTAGACATCACTCCTGTAATAAAACCTATTAGAGGAGGAACAGATGGCTCTCAATTAAGCTTTATGGGATTACCTTGTCCTAATATTTTTGCAGGAGGACATAATTTTCATGGTAGATATGAGTATGTCCCTGTAGAAAGCATGATAAAGGCAGTAGAAGTAATTGTAAAAGTTGCTGAACTTACGGCAAAGAAGTAATACAATTTATCGAGTATTCAGTACTTTAAACGATTTTGTTCAGTTTTATCATTTGATCCCACTATGACGATTTTATGATAGTAGTAGATTTATGTTATAAACTATTTAATCACTTAAAACATAAATCATGCAAATTACAGAAAAGATTACTGACACAACTATAGAAGTCACCTCGAAGGCAAGCGGTACTATTACCGATTCTCTTGGTGGCTTTTTTAATTCTATTCAAGAAGGTGTTGGACAGTATGGATTAAAAATTGTTGGTGGTGTTGTTGCTTTAATTATAGGTCTTTGGATTATAAAATTAGTCATGAGAGCTATCAAAAAAACGTTTGACAAGAGCAAAGTTGATCACACATTAAAACCGTTTCTTGTTACGCTGGTTAATTTTCTACTAAAAGTTCTCTTATTTATTTCCATTGCAGGGATTGTAGGTATTCCAACCGCTACTTTTGCTGCTTTATTAGCCGCAGTAGGATTAGCAATTGGCGGTGCTTTTAATGGCTCTTTGGGTCATATGGCTGCGGGAGTGATGCTTTTGGTGTTTCGTCCATTTAAGGTTGGTGACCTTATAGAAACTGGAGGAAAGTTGGGTTTTGTAAAAGAAATTTCTGTATTTGTTACGGTTCTAGAGACATTTCAGAACAAAACAGAAATCATTCCAAATGGAACAATCACAGCTGGAACAATCACCAACCTTACTACCATTGGTAACTTGAGAGTTGATATGCCTTTTGGTATTCAATATGGTGCTGATATAGAAAATGCCAAACAAATTGTAATGGAGGTGATGATATCTGATAAAAATGTACTACAAAAACCTGCGCCTCGCGTTGCTGTAAATAACCTAGGTGCAAACGGTATAGAGTTACTTGCCTTACCTTATTCTACTTGTGATGACTATTGGAACGTATATTGGGATACAAGACAAAAAATTGTAGAGGCTCTAGGTCAAGCTAACTACGATGCTCCCTTACCACAACGAATTGTTACTATGAAGAACTCATAATCAACACATTCTATTAACAAAAAAAAGCGCGATAAAATCATTTTAATTTTATCGCGCTTCTAAAATAAGTAGGCTAGTTATTACTTCTTTTCTACTGGTTGGTTTAATTTCTGACTCATCTCCAATGAAATTGCAGATCTATCATACGTTAATTTACCAGCTCCTGTTTCAATAATAATAGCGTTATTTTTTTCACTGAAATCGAAAATTTTTCCATGAAGACCACTTTTTGTTACTACACGGTCTCCTTTTTTTAAATCTTCAGCAAATTTTTTCTCCTTTTTTGCTTTTTGCATTTGTGGTCGTATCATAAAAAAATACATTACCACAAATATTAATATAAAAGGTAGAAACTGTTGAATTTGATCCATAAATTATTTGCTTACTGGTGTTCCACTTACAGGTTTAGCTTTGGGAGTTACCGAAGCTTTAATTTTAATAATTTCTTTTCCTGTTTCTGTGTTTGCAGTTATAGTTACCTGCTTCGTTTGCTGATTTGGCTTACCACTAGAGTTAAACTTAACTAGCATTTCTCCTTTTGCTCCTGGAGCAATTGGGTCTTTTGGCCATTGTGGAACAGTACATCCACAACTTCCTTTTGCACTTACAATTACTAAAGGTGCTTTACCTGTATTTGTAAATTCGAATTTGTGCTCTACTACATCTCCTTCATTAATTGTTCCAAAATCATGCTCAGTCTTAGCAAAACTCATTACAGGAAAATCTGTGTTTTTTGCATCACGACCTTCTGCCATTTCTACATTTTCTTCTTTAACTTTTTTTGCCGCATCTTCTTTACAAGACACGAATGTCATAGCAAAAATTCCGGCCAAAATTAAGATTCCTTTTTTCATTACTTAGGTTTTTAATTATTTGAGGGTTAAAAATACTATTTTTTTACATAAGTCCACGACCAACCTTATTTAGTTTGCCGTTTTCTTGATACTCTTTAGAGATTTTATCCAAAATCCCATTGATAAAAATACTACTTTTAGGCGTACTATATTCCTTTGCTATTTCTAAATATTCGTTAATTGTTACTTTTACTGGTATTGATGGGAACTTCACAAACTCACAAATTGCCATTTTTATAATCGCTTTATCCAATTCTGCGATTCTATCCTGATCCCAATTAGGAGTCTTACCATCAATCTCTTTAGCATACTCTTCCCCGTTCAATGCTGTTTTTCTAAAAATATCTCTAGCATATTTCTTATCTTCAATATCCTTATACAGCTTAGGCAATACCATGGATTCATCATAAGATGGCTTAATTTTTCTAAGCATTTTTATAATAGAAGTATTCACCAATGGTAAATCATCAATCCATGTCAATTTTTTATCCTCTATATATTCATAGAGCTTATCATTGGGTGCTACAATCTCCTTAAAAATATCGATTACAAAATCTTTGTCTTCTTTAAAAGTACTTTGTTTAGTATGCATATAATCTTTGTAGAGATCACTTTCTTTAATCTCTTTCCATAGTATAGCTACATATTCATCGTCTAACTGCCAACAGTTAATCTTTTTATTCTCGAGTTCTGTATCAAGTTGCTCATTTTTTTCTAGCAACATTAACAGCTCGTTATTAACAAATTTGGTATTAGGGTTTTTTTCTTCTGTGGTGGCTAGGTATTTTTTTTGACTCTTGCTCAAAAAATCTGCCTCATATTTTCTAATTTCTACCAGAAGTTGAAGATTTATAAGAAATAAATCATACATCTGATCAATACTAAAAAGAAGAAATTTCTCTTCTTTATCAAGATTACCACTTTGCGTCTGCTTCATAGAATAGAGGGACTGCATTACTTTTACTCGAATATGTCTTCTGGTTAACATAGAAAAATTACAAAGAACTTAATATTAAAAAAGGGTAAAAGTGTCTTATCACTTTTACCCTGCAAAAATACTATTATTTTTAATCTACCAACTCAAAATTCCTTTTTTTATAGATAGATTTTATTAAATATTTTTAGTACTGTTTTTAGTTTTATAAGAATGCTCAGAAAACACTATTAATTTTTATCAAACAGTACCTCTTTTCATTTTATAAAGTAATTTTACTCTAAACGAATTACTTTTCTTTTTTACGAGCAGCAATTCTATCCTCTGCTATACTAATTGCAGCTTCGTTGGTAGTAATGCTCATTGCTTTTGCCTTATTCAAAATATCAAGAGTAGTATCATAAATATTTTCAGTTTTAGACATAATCTGATCCCTACCGTATCCTGCTATTTCTGCATATACATTAATAATTCCTCCAGCATTGATTAAGAAATCAGGAGCGTATACAATATCTTTCTTTTGTAATAATGAACCATGAATGTTTTCATTTGCCAATTGATTATTTGCTGCTCCTGCAATGATCTTAACTTTTAATTTATCTATAGTTGCATTATTTACTGTAGCACCAAGAGCACAAGGAGCATAAATATCTGCTGTTTCTTCATACAGATCATTTCCTTTATAGATTTCTACTCCATACTTGGCACTAATTGCAGAAAGTCTCTCTTCATTAATATCACTTATTACTACATTGGCTCCTTCTTCTGATGTCAAACGCACTAGCTCTTCTCCTACATGCCCAATCCCTTGAACCAAAATTCGTTTTCCTTCTAAAGCATCGCTACCGTATGCAAAATTGGTAGCAGCTTTCATCCCCATATACACACCGTATGCAGTAACAGGAGAAGGGTTTCCTGCTCCTCCATTGGCTTCAGAAATACCAGTTACATAAGGAGTAACTTTTCGAACAGTATCCATATCAGAAGTTTCCATACCTACATCTTCTGCTGTATAATATTTACCTCCTAAGGTATCAACAAATTTACCAAAACGTGTCATCAGTTCTGGTGTCTTTAATTTCTTTGGATCTCCTATGATGACAGCTTTCCCTCCCCCAAGGTTTAATCCTGTAATTGCAGCTTTATAAGTCATTCCTCTTGATAACCTCAATACATCATTAAGTGCATCCCACTCAGTAGCATAGTCATACATCCTTGTTCCTCCTAATGCAGGTCCTAAAATTGTGTTATGTACACCAATTATTGCCTTCAATCCTGTATCTTTGTCCTGACAAAATACAACTTGCTCATGATCATCAAAAGAGAGTTGACCAAATACTGGAGCTTCTTTTTTAAGTTGATTTGCAGTAAACACTTCGGTTATCATGTTGTGATTTTTTTAAACGTTACAATTATATTATACTCAAAATAAGGATGCTAAAATAGTGTATTTTTACTAATATAAAATCAAAAGCTGTTAAATTTTACGAATTCACTAATAAATTCGTTTATAAATATTAATCTTTTATGCGTGCATTACGCCATTTAAACAAGTATTTTTTTAAATATAAATTTCGTCTTATTGTAGGGCTTGTAATTACCATAATTGCAAGGATATTTGCTACAATGGTTCCTACATTAGTTGGTGATTCTGTAGATGTGGTAGAGCAATACATTAATCATGAAATCACAGATATTGCTGAAGTAAAAAGCGGGCTTATTTTTAACATTTCTCTTATTGCAGGCGCTTTACTTATTTCAGCTTTTTTTACTTTTTTAATGCGTCAAACATTTATTGTTGTTTCTAGATTTATTGAATTTGATTTAAAAAACGAAGTGTTTCAGCATTATGAGAAATTGTCTCTTAATTTCTATAAAAAAAATAGAACAGGAGATCTTATGAATCGTATTAGTGAGGATGTATCCAAAGTTAGAATGTACGTAGGGCCAGCACTTATGTATAGTGTAAATACAATTACTCTTTTTGTAGTTGTGATTGGATATATGATTAGTATTGCTCCTGAACTTACTTTATACACAATAGCCCCCTTACCTGTTTTATCTATATCTATATACAAGTTAAGTGTTGCTATTCATAAACGTAGTACTATTGTTCAAGAATTTTTATCAAAACTAACCACTTTTACACAAGAGTCTTTTAGTGGTATAACTGTTATCAAAGCTTATGGTATAGAGCCTCAAACTCAGAAAAATTTTACTGAACTCTCTAATAGCAGTAAAGATAAAAACCTGGATTTGGCAAAAGTACAGGCTTTATTTTTTCCGTTGATGGTATTACTAATAGGCTTCAGTAATATTTTGGTTATTTATATCGGAGGGAAACAATTTATTGAAGGAACGATACAAGATCTAGGGGTAATTGTTGAATTCATTATTTTTGTCAATATGCTCACATGGCCTGTCGCTACTGTAGGCTGGGTAAGTTCTATTGTACAGCAAGCAGAAGCTTCTCAAGTAAGGATAAATGAATTTCTGAGCCAAGTACCAGAAATCACTAATAATGTAACTCAAAAATCACAAATAAAGGGCAATATTAGTTTTGATAATGTTTCTTTTACCTACGATGATACTAATATCACCGCATTGCAAAATATCTCTTTTGATATTAAAAACGGAGAAACTATTGGTATTGTAGGAAAAACTGGGGCTGGAAAATCAACAATATTAGACTTGATTGGTAGGTTATATGATGTTTCATCTGGAGAAATAAAAATTGATGGAACCCCTATCAAAAATCTAAATCTAATCGATCTAAGAAAACATATTGGTTATGTTCCTCAAGATGCTTTCTTGTTTAGTGACAGCATCAAAAACAATATAAAATTCGGTAACGAAACAGCTACTGACAACGAAGTCTATGAAGCCACAAAAAATGCGGTAGTTCATAAAAACATAATAGGCTTCAATAAAGGTTATGATACTATTTTAGGTGAACGAGGAATTACCTTATCTGGAGGGCAAAAACAACGTGTCTCTATCGCTCGTGCCATTATCAAAGATCCCGCAATACTTCTTTTTGATGATTGTTTATCTGCTGTAGATACAGAAACAGAAGAAGAAATACTGAATAACCTTCGTAAAATTTCTAAAAACAAGACAACTTTTATTGTAAGTCATAGAGTATCTACTACAAAAAATGCAAATAAAATTATTGTTTTGGAAGATGGCAAAATAACACAGCAAGGAACTCATAATCAACTAGTAAGCACTGACGGTTATTACAAAAAACTCTATTTAAAACAACTTAGTGAAAAAGAAATTTAAGTTTTTTTTGTCCGATTAACAATTTTTTTGGATTTTTGAAACCATCATAACATATTAATTAATTAATAAATACGGATTATGAGTGATAATGAATTGATGGACAAAGAGGAAATTTTCTCAAAAGTTTTACGTGCAGGTAGAAGAACATATTTCTTTGACGTAAGAGCTACAAAAGCAGGAGATTATTATTTGACGATAACTGAAAGTAAAAAGTTTACTAATGACGATGGATCTTTTCACTATAAGAAACATAAGATTTATCTATACAAGGAAGACTTTATGGGCTTTACAGAGATATTAAACGAGATGACTCACTTCATAGTTGAAGAAAAAGGCGAAGAAGTAATAAGCGAGAGACATCAAAAAGATTTTCAGAAATCATATGAAAGAGATGCAGTTGCAGACGACAATACTGAAGAAGTTACTGCCACTACAGAAAGCTTTACAGATGTAAGCTTTGATGATATCTAAAAACGCACAAAAAACTTAAGTTAAAGTTATCCAAACCGCCTCATTAACCGAGGCGGTTTTTTTATATTCACATTATATAGAAAATAATCAAAATCAAGATTTACAAAAACAAAACGCATGAAATATATCTTTACCTGTATTATTGCCCTATTAAGTCTTTTTTCTTTCTCACAAAACGATATCTCTTTAGAGTATTACCTTCCAAAAGGAATTAATTATAATCCAGAAATTCCTACTCCACAAAGTATTCTTGGCTATGTTCCTGGGAAATGGCATGCTACCCATGATAAACTTTTGAATTACATGAGAGCCCTTGCTAAAGCCTCTCCCAGAATAACAATACAAGAACGAGGAACAACCTTTGAAGATCGTCCTATAATTCTACTTACTATAACTTCTAAAAAAAACCATAACAACCTTAACATGATACAAAACAAACATGTTAAACTTACTCAAAAAGAAGCTAGTTCAGTTGATATAGAAAATCTGCCTGCAGTTGTATATCAGGGATTTTCTATTCACGGGAATGAGCCTAGTGGCTCTAATGCATCATTAGTTGCAGCATATTATCTTGCCGCAGCTCAAGGGCAAGAAATTAATAATCTTTTGGATAATGTGGTTATACTTTTTGACCCGTCATTAAATCCAGATGGTCTACAACGTTTTGCATATTGGGCCAATACAAATAAAAGTAAAAACATTAATCCTGACCCTCAAGATCGTGAATATAGTGAGGTGTGGCCAGGAGCCAGAACAAATCACTATTGGTTTGATATGAATCGTGATTGGTTACCTGTACAATTACCAGAATCAAAAGCTAGGATTCAAACTTTTCATCAATGGTACCCAAATATCCTTACTGATCATCATGAAATGGGCTCTAATAGTACTTTCTTTTTTCAACCAGGAATTCAGTCTAGGACTCATCCTCTAACTCCTAAGTTAAATCAAAAACTAACCAAAAAAATTGCTAATTACCACGCAGAGGCATTAGACAATATTGGCTCACTGTATTATACTGAGGAAAATTTTGATGATTTTTATTACGGCAAAGGCTCTACTTTTCCTGATATAAATGGTGGAATAGGAATTTTATTTGAGCAAGGTAGCTCTCGTGGTCATGCCCAACAAACAGAAAACGGAATACTTACTTTTCCTTTTACTATAAGAAACCAATTCACAACAGCACTCTCTACTCTAGAAGCTGCAAAATCAATACGTAAAGAGCTACTAGAATACAAACGTAGCTTTTATTCTAATGCAAGAAATGAACCCGCTAAAGATGCATATATTTTTGGTAACGAAAAAGATGCTGCATCCTCTTATCATATGGCTGAGATTCTTAAAAAACATCAAGTCAAGCTCTATGATCTACAGAAAGACGTATCTATAAAAGGTAATGTTTTTAAAAAAGGATATAGTTATGTTGTTCCCAAAAACCAACGACAAAAAAGATTATTAAAGGCTATCTTCGAAAAAAGAACTACTTTTCAAGACAGTTTATTTTATGACGTTTCTGCTTGGACTTTTCCTTTAGCTTTTAATCTAGATTATATCGATAACGCACCTACCTCTTATTTAGGCAATGAGATATCAGAACTCACTCATAAAAAAGGAAACACTATTATCAAAAGTAAGTATGCATACCTTATGCAATGGCATGAATATTACACGCCAAAAGCTTTATATAGCATTTTATCAAAAGGAATACGTGCTAAAGTGGGCATGAAACCTTTCTCTGTAGAAAATAATGAATATGATTATGGAACCATTATGATTCCTGTTCAGAACCAAAGGTTAAACAATGAAGAGTTACATAGATTATTACAGGAAGTAGCATTAGAAAACCATATTGATATCACAGGGGTATCTACAGGACTTACAAAAGGGATTGACTTAGGCAGCAATAAGTTTAAGGCGTTATCACTACCAAGAATAGGTTTAATTACAGGCAAAGGGATTACCTCTTATGACGCTGGAGAGGTTTGGCATCTTATGGACCAACGCTATGACATCCCTATTACTAAACTTACTACTGATACTTTTGACAAAATCGAACTATCAAAATACACTCATATTATATTACCAAATAGTTGGGGTCAAGCTTTTGACAAACAAGAAATAGAAAAGTTAAAAACATGGGTTTATAACGGAGGTACATTGATAGGCTATAGAAATGCTGCTCAGTTTTTTGCCACAAACGAATTTATGAAAATTGAATTTGTAACTCCAGAAAACACGGCAAAGAATATTATTTTTGAGCAAAAACAAGATTTCTATGGCGCACAAGTAATTGGAGGAGCTATTTTTGAAGCAAACATTGATCGATCTCACCCTATTAATTTTGGTTATAAAAACGATAAGATTTCATTATTCAGAAATACAAAGTTATTTATAAAACCTGATAAACAAAGTTATAACAACCCTATTACATATACCAAAAAACCATTATTGAGTGGTTATATAAGTCAAAAAAATTTAGATTTATTATCTGGCACAGTCCCTTTTAGACACCATAATATGGGAAAAGGGAACACTGTTTTATTTACAGACAATACTAATTTTAGAGCTTTCTGGTATGGTACAAACAAGCTACTTATGAACGCAATTTTTTTTAGTAATACAATGTAATTAGGCAGAATAGTCAACTACTTCTGAACAGGTTCACGAGCAAGTTGAAAAAAAAACAGTTTTCAGATCTCGAAGCAAACCTCGAGAATTAAACCCCACAATGTAGATTAAAGCTTATTTTAAAACACAAAAACTATGGCACGTACTCCTTCAAACATGTTACCTCTTGGTACTACTGCACCAGATTTCACTCTTATTGATAGTATTACTAATAAAATGATTAATCTGAATAGCATTAAGGGTGAAAAAGGAACTGTTATTATGTTTATTTGTAATCATTGCCCGTTTGTAATTCATGTAAATGAAGAAATCGTTCGCATTGCAAATGATTATAGAACTCAAGGGTTTGGTTTTGTTGCGATCAGTAGTAATGATATCAAAAAATACCCTCAGGATGCTCCTAAAGAAATGTGGAAAACTGCACAAAAAAACAACTATTCTTTTCCTTATTTATTTGATGAAACTCAAAATATTGCAAAAGCTTATGATGCTGCTTGCACTCCTGATTTTTATTTGTTTGATAATGAATCAAAACTTATTTACAGAGGACAACTTGATGATTCCAGGCCTGGAAATGGAATTCCCGTAAATGGTCGCGATCTTCGTCAAGCACTAGATGCGGTACTTCGTAATTCTAAAGTTTCTGAAAAACAAAAACCAAGTATTGGATGTAATATAAAATGGAAGGAATAGACAAGTAAAATTGTAAGTTTATAGAAAAACACAAAGGATGCTTTAGATAAAAAAAGCATCCTTTTATATATTTTTATTTATAGAACTAACGCAAAAGATTACTCTACTTTGGCATACACAAACTCTTCTTTAGAAAAAAGGTCTGTTAATGTGAGTACGTCTTCATTTACATTTTCTATTTGATATCTATAGATTTTATCATCCATAGGAAAAAAACAAATAAGCACATTATCTTCTATTCTAGTTTTTAAGCGATTTGCAAATTTACCGTTGTAAAAGTTAAATCGTATCGTACCTTCAAAAATTATAAAATCTTCTGTATTTTGTATAAAAAGCCATTTTCCTTGTAGAGATTCATACATATCTCTGTTATAAAACTTATTATCCAATAAAGCTTTCATTTTATTAGCATATTTTATATACTCTTCTTCAGTTTCGATATTATCAAGAGCTTCTCCTATTTGCTTTTTCTCTATTTCTTTATCGTCTCTAAAATAATGTTTTGATTCATATTTTGTGAAAGCATTAGAATAATCCAAAATTCTTTGTCCACTATCATTTGTGGCTTCTAGATATGGTCTTTGTCTATAATTGACATAAATCAGCTGATTATTCCAGAAATAAAATGTAGTTATTATGTCAGCTGTTCTAGTTCCAACTTTTCTTACTATTTTCTTAAGTCGTTCGTGTTCATAGTACCCATTAAGCTCAGCTCCATGGTCTGCCATTTTATCGAGAAATTCTTCTGGATCCAGATAAAAGGTTTCAAATTCAATATATCCATCTATCACTTCTATTTGATCTTTAATATCAACTAGAATCTCTTCTTTTTTTTGCCCTAAAGCACTGTAGGTTATACATAAAGTTAAAAAAATAATTAGTTCATGTTTCATATCTTGGGGTATGCAATTTTTGTTCAAAGTATAAATAAAAGAGGAGTTAAACACCTATTATCAGTATTTTAACAAAATATTTTTGTTAAAATAAACAGAAAAATTGTTAAAACAATCTAAATTTTATTAAAATAAATTCATTATCCTCTAATTCAATTATAAATATGTCAATTTACACCTATGATATTCCTCATTTTTTAACAAAAAAATAATTATTATATGACAACAAACAAACGTTATTTAGTAAATATCGTAATACACAAAATCCCCTGAGTTTTTATAAAATTCAAGGGATTTTGTGTATGTATACTATAAATTCTTCTGATACGAGAAATATAATTATTTTACTCCAACCAATTCTACATCAAAAACAAGTGTTGCGTTTGGAGGAATAACACCTCCTGCACCTCTTTCTCCATATCCTAAGTGTGGTGGAATTACAAATCTAGCTTTATCTCCAACTTGTAACAACGCAATCCCCTCATCCCATCCTGAGATTACTTGTCCCATTCCTAATGGGAAATCTATAGGCTGATTACGCTTATAAGAAGAGTCAAATACTGTTCCATCAGTCAAACTTCCTTTATAATGTACAGAAACAGTTTTTCCTTTTTCTGCATTATCTCCATCTCCTTTTTGAATGATTTTATAACGTAAACCGCTTTCAGTTTTATCAAATCCTGCTGCTAATTCTTCTAATAGTTCTTCAGACTTTTTCTTTGCTGCTACTTCTCTCTCTGCCTTAGCTCCATTAAAACCTCTAAAGCTTTCTACTGCATTAAAGCTTTCTGCTTCTGTTCCTACTCTCTCAATTTCTATTGAGTCAATTGTATCTCCTTGTTCTATCGTATTTACAATTTCTTGTCCTTCTACTACTTTACCAAACACAGTATGTTTTCCATCTAACCATGCAGTTTCTATATGAGTAATAAAGAATTGACTACCATTTGTCCCTGGTCCTGCGTTAGCCATAGATAATACTCCTGGTCCATCATGCTTTAGGTCTGAATGGATTTCATCATCAAACTGATATCCTGGACCTCCAGCTCCTGTTCCCTCTGGATCTCCCCCTTGAATCATAAAATCTTCTATCACTCTATGAAATTTTAATCCATTATAAAATGGTTTCCCTTGAGGAATAGCTTCATTTTCTAGGTTACCTTCGGCAAGCCCCACAAAGTTACCTACTGTTCCTGGTGTTTTTTTATATTCTAAGTTCACAAGGATACTCCCTTTTGTTGTATTAAATTTTGCGTATAATCCTTCTTGCATAGCAATATATGTTTTTAACGTTTTAGTTTTTAAAGTTGCAAAGATAAGTAATTGTTAATGGTTTACAGAACATATATATGTGATATAATGCAATACAATCTTTTATTACACATAGATCAATATACTTCTAAAAACATTTCTTTTCAAGAGTAAGATTTGCTATAAAAACAACATTAACTTTATAATCACAATGTAGAATAGGTATCACTAATTTACATGTTCAATACTGTCTTAGGAATTTTTAAAGAATTCTTGACAAAAAACCATCTAACAACCATATTGAGAAGACATAAGCAACTATGATCATAAAGATACTACTGGAATACCCCATATATTTTTCCACAAATAGACATACTACTTTTTAAATTTCGGGAATAAAAAAAAGGGAATTGTCTTTAAACAATTCCCTTTTTCTTAAATATTTAATCTGTAAAACTTTCTAATTTGCTACTTCACTAATAAACTTAATACGATATAAGCGAAGTTCTTCATCATCATAATCTCCATCAAACTCTTCTATTGCCGTATCTATTTTATCATTTTCTGCCTCTATAAAGTATTCATGAATTTCTTCTTGTTGATCTTCATCAAGGATTTCATCAATCCAATATGCTATATTGAGTTTTGTTCCGCTATATACAATTGCTTCCATTTCTTTAATAAAAGCTGTCATATCCATTCCTTTTGCCGCAGCAATATCATCTAATCGTAATTTGCGATCTACATTTTGTATAATATATAGTTTAAGACCACTATTGGCTCCTGTACTTTTTACTACAAAATCATCAGGTCGCATAATATCGTTTTCCTCAACATATTTTGCGATAAGATCAACAAAGGCTTTTCCATACTTTTTTGCCTTTCCTTCCCCTACTCCATGAACATTTGCAAGTTCTTCGATATTAACTGGATATTTCAGTGCCATATCATCGATAGAAGGGTCTTGAAACACAACAAATGGTGGAACTCCTAGCTTTTTAGCTACTGTTTTTCTCAAATTACGAAGGATCCCTGCCAGTTTATCATCACTACCCGCTTTGGCTCCTGATTTTGCAGCAGTTATTATAGAATCATCAGTCGTTTCATCATAGATATGATCTTCTGTCATCATAAAACTTATAGGGTTTTCTATAAAGTCTTTTCCTTCTGCTGTAATTCTAATCACACCATAGGTTTCTATGTCTTTACGCAAATATCCTGCTACCAACACCTGCCTTACAAGTGCCATCCAATACTTATCATCTTTTGTATTTCCACTTCCAAAAAAGGATTGTTGGTGGGTTCTATGAGAAATAATTAACGCATTATTTTTTCCGATAAGGATATTCACCAAGTCTTTAGACTTATAAATTTCTCCTGTTCTATTCACTACTTCAAGGATCAATTTAACCTCAGCTTTGGCTTCATGCTTTTTCTTTGGATTACGCACATTGTCATCCATATCTGCACCATCACCATTTATACCATCAAATTCTTCTCCGAAATAATGTAATATAAATTTACGTCTGGACATTGAAGTTTCTGCAAAAGCAACAATCTCTTGTAACAAAGCATGTCCTATTTCTTGTTCTGCAACGGGCTTACCGCTCATGAACTTTTCTAGTTTCTCTATATCTTTATATGCATAATATGCAAGGCAATGTCCTTCTCCTCCATCACGACCTGCACGACCTGTTTCTTGATAATAGCTCTCTATACTTTTAGGCATATCATGATGAATAACAAACCGTACATCTGGTTTATCAATCCCCATTCCAAAAGCAATTGTAGCAACTACTACATCAGTATCTTCCATCAAAAACATATCTTGATGTTTAGCTCTCGTCTTGGCATCAAGACCTGCATGATAAGGTACTGCTTTTACACCATTGACTTCTAATGTTTGCGCAAGCTCTTCTACTCGTTTCCTACTCAAACAGTATACGATTCCGCTCTTTCCACTATTCTGTTTTACAAATCGAATAATATCTGCATCTACATTTTTTGTTTTTGGTCGTATCTCATAAAATAAATTAGGTCTATTAAATGATGCCTTAAAAGTCTCGGCATTACTCATTCCTAAATTCTTAAGAATATCTTCTTGCACCTTTGGTGTTGCTGTAGCAGTAAGACCTATGATATGAATATCTTCTCCTATTCGTTTTATGATATTACGAAGATTTCTATACTCTGGTCTAAAATCATGTCCCCATTCACTAATACAATGGGCTTCATCTACCGCCAGAAAAGATATTTTCTGAGATTTTAAAAAATCAACATATTCTTCTTTAGTAAGTGACTCTGGTGCTACATATAGTAATTTTGTAACTCCGTTCACGATATCCTCTTTCACTCTCTTTACTTCAGACTTGTTAAGAGACGAATTAAGTACATGGGCAATACCTTCTACCGATGAGATACTTCGAATAGCATCCACTTGATTTTTCATCAAGGCAATTAAAGGTGAAACCACAATTGCTGTTCCTTCACACATTAATGCTGGTAGTTGATAACATAGGGATTTTCCTCCACCCGTAGGCATTATTACAAATGTATTTTGTTTTTTAAGAATACTTTGTATTACCTTTTCCTGTAGTCCTCTAAATTGACTAAACCCAAAGTGCTTCTTCAATGCACTTTGCAAGTCAGTTCCGTTCAAACTCATTAAATCATTTAACTTTTATATACCAATTAAATAAAGATTAACTAACACTAATCTACTTTCCCCAAATATAGATTAATGGAAATTTCATTATAATTTTAACTTGTCAAAGATAAACAAAGCATAAATTAATATGCTTTTTTTTATGACTATTTAAAATTAATAAGGTATTGTATACCTTTGCGTAAATTAAAGATAATAAAATCTTTAATTATAACATACAAATATTTTAAATTTTGAATACCCAAGATACTATAATCTCATATGCCCGAAAAACTATCGCCGAAGAAGCTCGTGCGATTGCTCATTTGGAAGAACTCATTGATACAGAGTTTTCTAACGCTATAGAAACCATACACAACTCAAAAGGAAGAGTTATTATTACTGGAATTGGCAAGAGTGCTATTATTGCTACCAAAATTGTAGCTACTATGAACTCTACAGGTACTCCTGCAGTATTCATGCATGCAGCAGATGCTATACATGGTGATTTAGGAAATATCCTCGAAGATGATGTTGTTATTTGTATTTCTAAAAGTGGTAACACTCCAGAAATAAAAGTATTAGTTCCTTTTATTAAGAATTTCAAAAACCCTTTAATAGGTATTACTGCTAATAAAGAATCATTCTTAGGTAAAGAAGCTGATTATGTTTTGCATGCGTATGTAGAAAAAGAGGCATGCCCCAACAATCTGGCTCCTACCACCAGTACTACTGCTCAACTTGTAATAGGTGATGCATTGGCAGTTTGCTTATTACATCTGCAAGGTTTTTCTAGTCGTGATTTTGCAAAATACCATCCAGGAGGAGCTCTTGGTAAAAAATTATATCTGAGAGTAAGCGATATTACCTCTCAAAATGAAAAACCAGAAGTATCTCCTGATTCTGATATAAATAGTGTTATTGTAGAAATAACAGAAAAAAGATTAGGTGCAACTGCCGTTACAAAAGATGGAAGTATTCTTGGTATTATAACAGACGGCGATTTACGTAGAATGCTTACTACCAATACTTCTTTTGCTGGATTGACTGCAAAAGATATTATGTCTTCAAATCCTAAGCGAATTGATAATGATGCTATGGCAGTAGATGCTTTGGATAGGTTAGAAGAAAACTCAATCACCCAATTACTTGCAGAAAAAGAAGGTAAGTATACAGGGTTAATACATATTCATGATCTAATGAGAGAAGGTATTTTATAATGGCTATAAACAAACAAAAAAACCCTCAATCTATGTCTTTTCTAGATCATCTAGAAGAGTTACGTTGGCACCTGATTAGAGCAACAGTAGCTATACTTATTGCTGGTATTGCTGCTTTTATTGCTAAAGAGTTTATTTTTGATGTGGTCATTTTTGGCCCCAAAAAGCCTGATTTCCCTACCTATAAAGGTTTATGTAATTTATCTAAAGCCCTAGGACTAGATGAAAGCTTATGTTTTAAAGAACTACCTTTTAGTGTACAAAGTAGAAAAGTTGCTGGGCAGTTTTCTGTTCATATATGGACATCCATAACCGCAGGATTTATCTTTGCTTTTCCTTATGTTATATATGAATTCTGGAAATTTATAGCCCCAGCAATGTATGACAATGAAAAAAAATACTCTAAAGGATTTATTATCATTTGCTCTTTTTTATTCTTTTTAGGTGTCCTTTTTGGGTATTATATAATTACTCCGTTATCGATTAATTTTTTAGGAGGATACCAAGTAAGTAAAGAAGTGCTCAATGAATTTGATATTGATAGCTATATTGCATTAGTGAGGGCATCGGTAATTGCCTGTGGATTAATATTTGAATTACCTATTATTATGTTCTTTCTTACTAAAGTAGGGTTAGTTACTCCTGAATTTTTAAGAAAATACAGAAAATTTGCTTTGGTAATTGTACTAATCCTTTCTGCCATCATTACACCACCAGATATTGCAAGTCAGGTTATTGTAGCTATCCCAGTATTAATTTTATATGAAGTAAGTATTTTTATTTCTAAAGCTGTCATAAAAAAACAAAATAAGAAACTACAAAAACAATCCAAATGAGTGATATGGTTGACGAATTCAATGCGTACAGAGAAAAAATGAATTCTCGTATTCTTGAAGATAATAATAAAGTGATTAAAAGAATTTTTAACTTAGACACCAATGCCTTTATGGAAGGTGCTTTAAATGTAAAGACCAAAGAATTATTAGGTTTGGTTGCTTCTGCTGTTTTACGATGTGATGATTGTGTACGCTATCACCTAGAAACCTGTCATAAAGAAGGTTTAACCAAAGAAGAGGTAGCAGAAGCCTTAAGTATAGCTACTCTTGTAGGAGGTACTATTGTTATCCCACATTTACGTCGTGCTTATGAATTTTGGGACGCTCTAGAAGCAAAAGCTTCTTAAGTTTAATTACGGTTAAAAAGAATAATGTAAATTTACTCGCTCATTGTAGCAACAACCCTTATATAAAAGAAGTCATTCTAATATGAAGTTAAAAGCAGATAATCTTATAAAGTCTTATAAAGGCAGAAAAGTAGTAAAAGGCATCTCTCTAGAAGTAAATCAAGGAGAAATTGTCGGACTATTAGGCCCTAATGGTGCTGGAAAAACAACTTCTTTTTATATGATTGTTGGTTTGGTAAAACCAAATGGCGGAAAAATCACTTTAGAAAACATTGATATCACAAAATACCCAATGTACAAACGTGCACAAAATGGTATAGGATATCTTGCACAAGAAGCTTCTGTTTTTAGAAAATTAAGTATTGAAGATAATATACTAAGTGTACTACAGCTTACCAAGCTATCAAAAAAAGAACAGCTTCACAAAATGGAAGCTCTGATAGAAGAGTTTGGGCTTGGACACATTCGTAAAAACCGTGGAGATCTATTAAGTGGAGGAGAACGACGACGTACCGAGATTGCCCGTGCACTAGCTACAGATCCTAATTTCATCCTTTTGGATGAACCTTTTGCAGGTGTAGACCCTGTAGCTGTAGAAGATATACAACGAATTGTTGCTCAATTAAAAAACAAAAACATTGGTATTTTGATTACCGATCATAATGTACAAGAAACACTGGCTATTACAGATAGAACGTATCTGATGTTTGAAGGAAGTATCCTTAAAGCTGGGATTCCTGAGGAACTAGCTGAAGATGAAATGGTACGTAAGGTCTATCTTGGGCAAAATTTTGAATTACGAAAAAAGAAGTTGAACTTTTAGGTATTAATTAAAAATAACATCTTTTATACCAAAGCGAGTTTATCTCGCTTTTTACATAACAACCCTTATCTCTGAAAGGTATTTTATCTATAATTTAGGAACACATTTTTCTATATCGAATATAATTTCTTTTATAGAAAATCCTTTCTTTTTTACCTCTACCTGAACCAATAATCCTTTTGAATTAATTGGATTTGATTGATCAAAAATAAAATTCCCTATTCCATAGTAAATAAAGCTTCCTTTATAAACTTCTATAGACTGTATGGTATGAGTATGATGTCCTATTATAATATCTGCTCCTGCATCAACTAATTCATAAGCATGTTGCTTTTGTAAGGTTTGTGGAACAACTGTATGTTCTGCCCCCCAATGTAATTGAATAATTACAATAGCGTTAGGGTCTTTTCTTTTTAGTTTTTTAATTTTTTCAGAAATAGCAACAAAAGAGTCTTCGCAAACACAAGGTTTATTCTCTAAAAAAGGCCAGTTTTCTGAAGGTACTTGAAGTGAGGATAGCACATATACTGGTCTAGGAGAAATGGTTATCAATTGAGCTTTACATGCTTCTTTAAAATTCTCTCCAAACCCTAAGGGTATTAGTCCGCTTTCTTGAATATTTTTTTTAGTATCAACCAATCCATTTCTTCCTTGATCCATACTGTGATTATTAGCCATGTTAAGATGTGTTATCTTATGATCTTTCAATCCTCGTAACCATTCTGGCTCTGCTCTAAAAATATATTTTTTATTAACTGGCTCCTTTATTTTTGTCGCTGGACATTCTAGATTAGCTATCACGATATCACTATGATCAAAAATAGAATCTATAGTTGAATGAAATAGATTATCGATACCTAAATGCTCTATACGTTCTCTAACCCCTCTATCCAAAAGTAAATCTCCAACAAAAACAATTTTTTTTGTTACTATTTCTTTTTTCGAAGAACTACACGAAGCAATAAGCAGACTAATTAAAAACAGTATATAAAATAATCTACAATGCATTTGAATTCTGTTTTTAATTAGTCTTCTATCAACACCCCGAACTATAAAATATTTTCTCATTAGATTTAGGAGCATTAATTGGTAGTATGATTTCTTTGATCCAACTTGGTACTTCTGGCGCCTGGCCATCCTCTAGCATTTTCTGCCACTCTTCATCTGTCAAACGGTTCCCTAGAGGGACATGAAACTCATGATATCCAAATACTGCACCTTTGGTTATATACAAATATCCTTCGATCTCAACAATAACATATATATCATTTACATTTCCTGTAGCTACATGTAAAACACCTTTATCTGGATTATTTTCCCCATTTGAAGTGTATACATCTGCAATAACCGCAACTGACTTATCAGGTCCTGTAACATTCTCCCAACTATCCGTACTTTTCCCTTCTAGAGTTACTAAATCTAATGTTAACCACTCAAATGTACTCCCTATCACTTCAATCTGCCTATATTCTTTTTCAGACAACACTTTCCCTTCCAGTTCTTTCTTACTGGCAGTTAGTAAGAACTCAGCATTTTCTATCATACCATTTGTTACTCTGGTAATTTTAGAATTCATTAAATTATGTTTCACCAAAACTTCTTTGGTTAGATTTGTCAATGCTATAACAGAGTTCCAATATTTAATATTAGGCTCTACATAACCGATAGTATAAGGACTTGGCGGGCCACCATCCCCACACTCGGCTGCCATGGGTTGTTCTGCATATAATATTGCATCATGTTTCAACTCTGCCCAAGATGCCAAAGAAGCATTTAAATCTTTTTTGGCCCATTGAGGGGTTTGCATAAAATAAGGATATTTCACATCTGGCTTTTGCAATTCCAAAAGGCTCTGAACCCATTTATTGTATACCGTTGCACTCCAATCTACCTCTTTCATTTTATTCTGCAAGCCAGCAAGGATTTGAGGATACTTATCCCATTTCTCTCCTTCATTCAATTCATTAATCAATATTTCATTGGCAGAAGAGCTCCCGAATGCAGCCATTACATCAAGTCCTTTGGGGTATGCTCGCTTTGTCACTTTACTCTCCACATCCACCAACGCTTGTAACACTTCATTATCAGACAAATACCTCTGTGGAATACAGTTAATTTTCTCACACCCTTGCCCTGAATTGATACGGTTTTGATCACTAGCTATTTTCTCTACATCCTTTCTAAAACCTTGTAATGCATCTTGATCTACAAGAAGGTCATTAAGGTTCAAATTATTTTTTTGAATTACCTCGATAAGATTCAAAAACGAAACATTATCTGGCAATCCAATAATAAAATTAATAGGCTCCATCAAAGCCATATATTTTATTAACGTTTTTTCTTCAAAATTTGGACTATTTGCTATTGTCGAAGCGCTCATTATAGCTCTTCGTAATTGCACATCATTATCCAAACAGAAAGATGCTGTTTGTAACCACATCATAGCTTTAAAATATCGCTTTAAACCATCTGTTCTTGTATAATGCCCTCTAGGCTTAAACAAGCTATAAAAGAAGCCTATATCTAAAAACTCCGAGAAACCATCTATTCCAGCTGTTATACTTTGTAATTCTTTATCATACAAAAGTGCATATTGTTCCGGTACCTCAACTTTTTTTTCACTCAAAATACTATAAGCTATCGCATAATATGTATAATTATATTGTGCTATCTCTTTTACTGATGTTTCTGTGGCTGTTTCCTGAATAGTTATCATATCAGTCATCATTGCTTCACATATTTGCGAGAGCAAAGAGATAAAATGATCCTCTTCTACTGTTCTTAAAACATATCCAAAATACATATGAAACAACTGCATATACATATCAGTAGTTACAAAATTCGGAAACTGCTGATAATCATTTTTTTCATATACATGAAATAACTGAATATTATCATTAGGAATAATAGCAAATCCATATTGTCCTAACATTGTTTTTAACTTCTGAGGAGTCTCTTCCATCTGAAAAAGATTAACAACATTACTCATGTTTGGTGATTTTCGATTTTCTATTTGTCGAAAATTCTGTTTCTTTAACTCAACTTCTCTCGCTTTTATTTTTTCTATAAACCTTTGTTCTTCATCTGTATAAGAAATAGGATCAACAACTCTTTCTCCTTCTTCTGCCCAATATCTTTCTTCCATTTTATCATCGTACCAACTGGTAGTGCTAAATATCCCTCTAAGATCTGCTTTCATAAAACAGTATCCTTGTCGTGCCGCAAAGACATTGCGAAGAATACGGAGATCAGAAAGACTAAGTCCTGAAATATTCATATTCAAATCAATAGCACTATTAAGTCTCTCTAAATCAAGCTCTCTAATCAAACCTACAGAATCCTCTGTCTCCTCATCTTCTTTTGCAATATTTGTAGTTTGACCTTCAACCTTTTTTCTTTTTGGTTTCTCATTCCCTCCACAACTCAATAAAACAGACAAAATCGTGAACATGATTATTTTTTTCATATGTTTTTTCTAAATATGTTTATTATTTTTCTAACAAAGTAAAAGCTGACATACTATCAATTTCCCGTTTTAAATACCTTGTAAACTCCAACCCAAATTTGCGCCATTTATATTCTGCCACCAGATATTTCCTGCTTTTCTCTCTTTCTACACTCCATATTCTAGGTTTTTTTTCTACTTTCTTAAATCTAAAATTAACTAAAGGTTGACCTAACCTAGACCCTAACCAAAGAGGACGGACTAGTCCTTTGTAATTTTTAAAAATAAAAAGCCTTTTAGCTTTTTTAGAATCGAAACGAGTAGTTTTCACTACTCCCACCATTGCATCTTCTATCCCATCATCATCTACATCTCCTGTCTGAAAATGGTATACTGGGTAAGACAACTCCCAAAAATCAGAAGTAATGTTTTGATTAACAGTTAAATTATACAACGAATCATGTTGTTTAAACAAAGAAAAAGAAGGCTTTGTTTCTTTGTTTAAAATATTTTGTCTTGAACAAGAGAAACAACTGATTACTAATAAAACATACCATAATATAATTGCGATATTTTTATATAAAATCATACTATTAAATTACTTTTTATTGGCAGAAAACACTGACATCAAAATATATAACAATATTACACAAGGTATTGCCATAAATTTTAAGGCGACAATCAATACAACAGTCAATAGTAAAAATATATATCGTATTTTATTTTTTGCGAATCCCCATGTTTTAAATTTTAAAGCAAATAATGGAATTTCTGCATTCAACAGGTAACAACTCAATAGAGTTAACCCTATTAAAAACCATTCATTGAGAATAATTGCTTGTATCCATAACTCTGGTTGAAACTTGAGTATAAGTGGTAAACTCATAATCAAAAGAGTATTTGCAGGTGTAGGCAAGCCAATGAATGATGTTGTTTGTCGTGTATCTATATTGAATTTAGCCAAACGATACGCAGAAGCCAAGGTAACCAACAAGCCTAATAAAGACAGATAAGACATATCAAAACTTGCCAAAACTTGTTCAGAGTTCCAAGAAGGAGGTGTTGCATAAAAAGGTTTTCCAAAAACCCGAGATAATAATTGGTACATTACAATACCTGGGGCAACACCGCTGGTTACCATATCTGCTAAAGAATCGAGTTGTAACCCCAACTCACTTTTCACATCTAGTACTCTAGCCACAAAACCATCAAAAAAATCAAACCCTATTCCAATCATTACAAACAATGCTGCAAGCTCTAAATGCCCTTGAACAGCAAAAATAACTGCAATACATCCACTAAAAAGGTTTAGTAATGTTATACCATTTGGAATTTGCTTTTTGATCCACATATATATTTGATTTTACGTAAAAATAATAAACTATTTGAGTCTATTGGTATAGTTTTCAAACTTAACAAAAAAGAAGTATTCAATTTTATTAATTGTAATCAAATAAGTTTAATTTCGTCCTTAGAACCAAGGAAGCTTTTTTATGAGAAATATTATACTATCTATCATTTCAGGACTTTTGCTCGCAATCGGCTGGCCAACATATGGCTTCCCTTTATTTTTATTCTTTGGTTTTATTCCTTTATTGATTGCAGAGTATAACATTCGCTCTGACAAATACAGTAAAACAAAAGTTTTCGGACTTGCTTTTCTCTCACTTTTTATATGGAATATTATTACTACATGGTGGATATATAATTCCACACCATTTGGAATGTGGTTTGCAGAAATTGTGAATAGTCTAGCAATGGCTCTTGTATTTTTGATCTATCATATCGTAGCCAAAAGGACTACTTTTACTATTAGTAGTATATTTTTGGTATGTATCTGGATGAGCTTTGAGTATCTACACTTACAATGGGAGTTTTCTTGGCCTTGGCTCAACTTAGGTAATGGCTTTGCTAATTTCACCTCATGGATACAATGGTACGAATATACAGGAACTTTTGGGGGTACGCTTTGGGTATGGGTTGTCAATATCAGTTTATATAAGAGTATTTTATTATTTATAGAGCACAGAGATAAAACCATCTTATATAGGGCGGCTATTCGTAATGGTTTATTTATCCTGCTCCCTATTTTTTTATCATTTATCATACTAAACACTTATCAAGAAAAGGGAAAAACGATAGAAGTGATTTTATTACAACCTAATATAAATCCTTATACAGAAAAGTATAACACCAATGATATTCGTATTGGTAACTTATTAGATTCTCTTACTAGAACAGTAATTACATCTGATACTGATTTTATTATCGCTCCAGAAACTGTATTTGCAGATAATAACAGACTGCACCTTTTTTCTAATTCTATTGCAAAAAAGACTGCTATCAAAATACTTAATCAATACCCAAATGCAAATTTTTTATCTGGTATCTCATTAATTGATGTTTTTAATGATCCTGCAAAAATTCATGGACAAACTAATACATACAAAGATGGAATATATTATGATGACTACAATTCTGCTTTTTTTGTAAGACCTGATAAGACTGATGAATTATACCACAAAAGTAAACTAGTTGTAGGAGTAGAAAATTTCCCGTATCAAAGTGTCTTAAAACCTATTCTTGGTGATGCTATGATTGATTTAGGGGGGACGGTAGCAAAAAAAACTACACAACAAGATCGAGAAGTTTTTTTCACAAAAGATAGTATTGGTGTAGCTCCTATGATTTGTTATGAAAGCATATATGGTGAATTTGCTACAGGTTATATAAGAAACAAGGCCAATTTTCTGGCTATCATAACCAATGACGCGTGGTGGGGCAATACGCAAGGACATCAACAACATGTATCCTATGCCAAGCTTAGAGCAATTGAAACAAGAAGAAGTGTTGCTAGAAGTGCCAATACAGGGATTTCTGCCATTATCAACCAAACTGGAAATATCATTACACAACTAGAGTATGAACAACAAGGGGCATTAAAAGGCACTCTTACTATTAATGATGAAATTACCTTTTATGTAAAGGCAGGAAACTATCTAGCTAGAGTTTCTATATTTATTGCTGTTTTTATATTTCTTTTTTCTGTCACCAGAAGAAAACAAACCCTTAACATTTCTAAAACAGAAGATTCAAATTAATTTGTCGTGGTTCTATAGGTTCTTTGCCTATTAGTAATTACCGAACAACTAATACGCAATCTAGTTACTCCTGATATTTGTAAAGGAGTATCTCCTGGCATACCACCATACTCTACAATATATCCTTGTGATGCATAAGCCCCCCCTAATGCTCCTCCTTGAATAGGCAAATCATTCCATGAGTTAGGGGTTCCTATTCCAGGTGCAGTAATATGAGCATAATCCTCTCCGCCACAACAGTTATTTGGCTCTCCCCCATTCCAAAATTCAAACTCCCCTGGCACCACAGTTCCTGTTTCATCTCCTACCCAAAACAACATCCCTGCTTCTGGTCCTGTAGTCCACCTCCATTGCCCTTCTGCTGCTTCATCATTTGCACCTATCCAACCATTTTCTGTAATCTGTGATCCTGCAAAAGCTGCTTCTCCTGCACTAGTCAGTGTGGTCAAATATCCTTGTAATCCAAAATAGGTTCTAGCTGCTGCTGCATCTCTAGCATCATCCCATCGAATACCTGCACTAGGTACAAATTCATAAAAATGACCTGTTTCTGGTAAGAAAAGTGCATTTCCTATAACCACAGAAAATTCTTTTAATTCTGGAGGGTTAGCTCCACTAGCAGAATATACAACAGCAAGAATAGCAGCTTCAAATTCTGCAAATGTAGCTGGGCCTGTAAGAAACAGTCTTCCTTCTGTAGCATTCCACGAATCTGTGATACTAGGATGAGATCCTGTTAAGGTTAATAAATCTTGACCATTGACATATCCTGTAGATATTTGTACTGATATTTCATCTACCGTAGTATCATCAGGATCCGTTATAGTTACAGATTGCACTATTTGTTTAGAATTTGATGCATTAGGACAAAAAGGCTGATCCCCACTAACCACAATTGAAGGAGGTTGATCTGGAGTAAATGCTGATGTTATTTGTACATTATCTACAAAAAACCTATCCGAACCATGATTCCAATCGGGCCCAATATTCTCAAAACGTATAGTAGTATTAGCTGACATATGAGCTGAAATATCTACGCTATAAAAACCAGATTGACTCCCGCCAAATGTTTCTAATGTTGTAAAAGTAATTCCATTACTAGATACTCTAATAGCTATTTCCTCTCCCGCTTCAAGACTAGAAGTTTGCCAATTAAACGATAAAGTAGCAGTGGCTGCTGCGGATAAATCTGCTCTTCGTTCTATATATTCGTCCCAAATATATCTAAGCCTAAGGCGATTTCCTGTTATTCTAATATAACCATTTCCAGCATTATTAGTATCGTTGACTTCATTCCAATTGGTAGCCCAATTTGATGTTCCATCATTATTAGCATATGAAACTGCCTGAAATTCATCTCTATACGTATCTTGGGCATAAGACAACATACAAAATAGAAAGATAAAGGTGCAAATAAGTAGGTTTCTCATATGTCAAATATAAAAATAAAGGGCAAAATAGACATACCGAAATATTTAAAACACTTCCTACCCAAAAATATTAGTAAATCTTTGTTTCTTTGTAGCCTAAAACAACAAGGTGAATTACGTATCGGTAGAACATATTGCCAAGGCATTTGGAGAACGCATTCTTTTTAAAGACATTTCTTTTGGAATCAATGAAGGGCAAAAAATTGGTTTCGTAGCCAAGAACGGAACTGGAAAAACTTCATTACTTAATATAGTTGCTGGAGATGAACAGCCTGACGAAGGGCAGGTGGTTTATCGCAAAAACATAAAAGTCTCTTTTTTACCTCAAGAGCCTAACTTAGACCCAAACCTTACTATTGAGCAAACTATTTTTGCTTCTGAAAATGATACGCTTAAAGTAATCAGCACGTATGAAAAAGCATTACAAAATCCTGATGATGCAGAAGCCTATCAACTTGCATTTGAACAGATGGATGCCATTAATGCTTGGGATTTTGAGACACAGTATAAACAAATCTTATTCAAGCTTAAGCTTGATGATTTGACAAAAAAGGTGCAAGATCTATCGGGTGGTCAAAAAAAACGACTAGCACTTGCTAATATTTTATTAAGCAAACCTGACCTGTTATATCTTGATGAACCTACAAACCATTTGGATTTGGAAATGATAGAATGGCTCGAAGAATATTTTGCTAAAGAAAATTTCACTTTGTTTATGGTTACTCATGATCGCTATTTTCTTGAAAATGTTTGTAATGAGATTGTAGAATTAGAGAATGGTCAACTTTATAGTTACAAAGGAAATTATGCATACTATCTAGATAATAAAGAATCTAGAGTTTCTAATGAGCAAATAGCAACTGATAAAGCAAAACAATTATATAAAAAAGAATTAGACTGGATGCGTCGTCAGCCCAAAGCACGTACTACCAAGTCTAAATCCAGAATCGATGATTTCTACGAAATCAAAGATCGAGCACATAAACGCCGTAATGATCACGAAGTACAATTAGAGATCAATATGGAACGTATGGGGAGCAAAATTTTAGAGCTTCATAATATCTCTAAGAAGTTTGATGACCTTATACTACTAGATAAATTTGATTATGTTTTCAAAAAAGGAGAACGTATTGGTATTATTGGTAAAAACGGAACGGGTAAATCTACTTTTTTAAACATGATTACAGGTGGCATTACTCCTGATCATGGAAAAATTGTTATTGGAGATACTATCAAATTTGGGTATTATACACAAAATGGTATTACCATCAAAGAAGGGCAAAAGGTTATTGATGTTATTCGAGAATTTGGTGATTATATCCCTTTAAAGAAAGGACGACAAATTTCTGCTCAACAATTATTAGAACGTTTTTTATTTGACCGTAAAAAACAGTATGATTTTGTAGAAAAATTAAGTGGTGGAGAACGCAAACGTTTATACCTATGTACTGTACTTATTCAAAACCCTAATTTTCTTATTCTAGATGAACCCACTAATGACCTTGATATTGTAACACTTAATGTTCTAGAAAATTTCTTATTAGATTTCCCTGGTTGTTTGATGGTGGTATCACATGATCGTTATTTTATGGATAAAATTGTAGATCATTTATTTGTTTTTAGAGGAAATGGGGTTATTCAAGATTTCCCTGGTAATTATACGGATTATCGTATATATGAGAACAGTAAAGAACCAACCGCAAAAATTTCTGAAACCACCGAGACCAAAAATAAAAATACATGGAAAAAAGATAATAAGGCTGCTTTATCTTATAATGAGCAAAAAGAGTATAATAAAATTGAACGTGAACTGAAAAAACTAGAATTGCTGAAAAAAGATATAGAAAACCTCTTTGTTGATGGTAGTTTGAATGAAGAAGAAATAAATTCTGAATCACAAAAACTTCAAGATATCATACAAAAGATCGAAGAAAACGAACTACGATGGTTTGAGCTTTCTGAAAAACTAGAGGAATAATACTGTTCTTATTAATTAACAAAAATCTTTTTTTGATTTTTATATAGTTTAAAATGCATTTCAAAATAAAAGCATACTTCAATTTTTTTTGTTCATCTACAAACCAACATGGTGTACATTCTCCTTTTGTATATAACTTGGTTTCCAAATGTTTTTATAATAAAAAACAGACTCCCGCATATGCAACTATAAAATCAATTCTTAAAAAATCAAAAACACCAACAACTATTACCTACAAAGTTGCAAAACTTTTAAATCGTACTCTTTCTTATTTTGAATCTAAAAGGGTATTAGTTTTGGCAAACTCTGCTGATAGTATATCACAAATACTATCTACAAATAATGAGATCTTGATTGACACAACCTTATCACCAAATAGTAATGAATATGATATGATTTATCTGGATATAGATTATTTTGAATCCCTTTCTGACCTGACTTCTCTACATTCAAAAACACATAATGACAGTATTGTTATAATCAATTCAATACATAATTCTAGGACTAGTTCTATCATTTGGGAAAAAATAAAAAAAGACCCTTATATTACTGTGACAATAGATACTTTTTTTCTTGGTTTTGTTTTTATAAGAAAAGAACAGGCTAAAGAAGATTTTATTATCAGAACGTAATAGATATCTTTTTTACCTCAGCTGCTTTCTAAAGAAAGAGTTATTTATAATAAAAAAAAACCTAAGAAATACTTTGTGAAAAGTATTTCTTAAGTTTACAACAGTTAGAAAACTATCTGTTTAATTTCACTCAATAGCTTACCTAAATAACCTTACAAATAAGCCTTTTCGCTTATGGTATTGTAGATCTTTTAAATCCAAAGGTTTTTTATCTGCAAGACATATATCTTCAATATATTCATCATATGTCATTCCTTTTTCTTCTAAAAAGCCTATAAAGTACTTCTCTGCTGTCTCCACACCTCTAGCCTGCTCTATAGATAGAATCTTACTATATAGTTTACTTATCTTTTCTATAGTGTTTCTTGGTGGTGCTTTTCTTCTAGCAAAGAAAGAAGCTATTTCTCCAGCATCATCCTGTTTTACTTCAAAATCAGTGATTACCCAATAGTATCTTCCATCTTTGGCTAAGTTTTTTACCAAAGCGTTGATATTTTGTTTTGACTGTAATCGTTCCCAAAGCCACTTAAATACAACTTTGGGCATATCTGGATGCCGTATCACATTATGAGGTTGGCCTATCAATTCATATTCTTCGTAACCACAGACTTCCATAAAATAGTCATTTGCATACTCTATAATTCCTTTGGAATCAGTTTTGCTCATGATCGTCTCTTTAGGATCCAAAATTACCTCTGCATTGATAGGTTCTGGACGTTTCAGTGCTTTCATATTTATAATTGTTAGTTAATTGATTAGGACAAAATTAAATTTTACGCAGAGCGCAAAGTATGACGAAAATCATAGTATTACTGGGAGACTATAAGAGGCTTGCTTTTTAACTTATTTTTAACCAAATTTCTCCCCTATACATACTGTTAAGCCGAATAAAAGAACTTTTTATCAGTATGGTGTAACATCTATTTGACTACTGCGTCATATAGTCTAAAATTGTATCTTACAATCTGTAAAAAAGACCATATGGGAAATGTTATAGAAATCAGAAGCATCATTAGAAATTTTCAACTAGGACAAGAAACAGTATATGTACTTAAAGGTATTGATCTTGATATCGCTCGTGGAGAATATTTGGCTATAATGGGACCCTCTGGTTCTGGAAAATCTACCTTAATGAATCTTCTAGGGTGCTTGGATACTCCTACATCTGGAACATACAATCTTAACAGTAATGATGTTAGTAAAATGACAGATAATGAACTAGCAGATATACGTAATAAAGAAATTGGTTTTGTTTTTCAAACATTTAACTTATTGCCTAGAACTACTGCTCTTGATAATGTAGCGTTACCTATGGTATATGCTGGTACTTCTAAAAAGGACAGAACAATAAGAGCCCAAGAAGTACTTACAGATGTTGGCCTTTCTGATCGAATGGATCACAAGCCAAATCAACTTTCAGGAGGACAACGACAACGAGTAGCTGTAGGTCGAGCATTAGTCAACAAACCTTCTATAATACTAGCTGATGAACCTACTGGAAATCTAGATTCAAAAACTTCTTTAGAAATTATGCAACTTTTTGATAAAATTCATGCTGCTGGTAATACTGTTATTCTGGTAACTCATGAGGAAGAGGTTGCCGAGCATGCCCATCGCGTTATTCGCTTACGAGATGGTATGATCGAGAGTGATGTACGAAATAGATAAAATAACTAATTATCTAATTTTATTGATAGTCTAAGGCTGATTAATACTTCTAGACAAAATAGTTATGATTGTAACAATGTTTAATACTATATCTGGTCTGATATAAGTTTTCTACCTATATCAAAATCTATTATTTTCCTTTCTTCAAACTACAAATAAGAACTGGTATTATAGTTTCATGGTTCCTTATAAAAATTGTATTTTGGTAATTCATTTTTTAAGCACAATTTATGAAACCATTACATATTCTGCTCCTTATTGCAGCTTATTTTGGGGTCCTTCTTCTCATTTCGTATTTCACAGGAAAAAACTCAGGCAATGATGCTTTTTTTAAAGCTAATCGACAATCTCCTTGGTATATTGTTGCTTTTGGAATGATTGGAGCTTCCCTAAGCGGTGTTACCTTTATCTCTGTTCCTGGATGGGTTGAGGCTTCACAATTCAGTTATATGCAAGTCGTTTTAGGATATGTTATCGGTTACATCGTAATAGGTACCGTATTACTTCCTCTTTATTATAAGCTTAACCTTACCTCTATTTATACGTATCTAGAGGAACGTTTTGGGCGTTATTCATATAAAACTGGTGCTTCTTTCTTTTTATTATCCAGAATAATAGGCGCAAGTTTCAGACTGTTTTTGGTGGCCAATGTATTGCAATCCATTTTATTTGATGCATTAGGAGTTCCTTTTTGGATCACCGTGATTATAACAATCTTATTAATTTGGTTATACACTTTTAAGTCTGGTATCAAAACTATTGTATGGACAGATACTTTACAGACTTTATTTATGTTGCTTGCTGTGGGGGTTGCTATATATTATGTCTCTGATGACCTGGGAATTCGTGAATCAGGTATCTTACAATATGTTACAGAGAGTGATTTTTCTAAAATGTTCTTTTTTGACGATGTAAAAAATGCTAATTATTTCTGGAAACAGTTTCTTTCTGGAGCATTCATTGCTATTGTTATGACAGGATTAGATCAAGATATGATGCAGAAAAACCTTACCTGTAGAAGCTTAAAAGATGCACAAAAAAACATGTTTTGGTTTACCATTGTACTTACTATTGTAAACTTTGTTTTTCTTAGCCTTGGACTATTACTTACTCAATATGCTTCTCAATATGGGATTGATGCGCACAAAGACGATCTTTTTCCTGTAATTGCCACACAAAGCGAGCTAGGTTTTGGAATTGCCATCTTTTTTGTCCTTGGTCTTATTGCAGCAGCTTATAGTAGTGCCGATAGCGCATTGACCTCATTGACAACTTCATTTAGCATCGATATTCTTAATATAGAAAAGAACTATAGGGTATCTGATCAGGTAAAAATCAGAAAGGTAACCCATATCCTATTCTCTATAGTATTGATTCTTGTAATATTGATTTTTAAATATATAATTCAAGATGAAAGTGTTATCAAAAAACTATTCAAGTTTGCAGGATTTACCTATGGCCCTTTATTAGGTTTATATGCTTTTGGGCTTTTTACCAAACTAAAAATCAAAGATAAACTCGTTCCTATCGTTTGTGTTGTTTCTGTAATTATTTCAATAATAATAAACCTTATGTCACAATTGTATGTCTATTTTTCTACAGAAAACACTTGGAAAGCTTCTGAAAAAATTGCTAGTGAGTTATACTATCAAGTAGGTTTTGAGATACTTATTATTAACGGAAGTCTTACGTTCTTGGGATTGTTATTTTTATCCTTTTTAGTACTGGTTCGTAGAAAGTAATACTAATGTACAAGCAATCTCAACCTCTATCTTTGCCTCTTTAAGTTTTTTGTAAAACTCAGGATTTTCTGTTCCTGGATTAAAAATAACTCTTCTTGGGTTTAATCTTATAATTGCATCATAGTATACCTGTTGCCTCTGGGGGTTCAGATACAAAGTTACAGTATCTATATCCTCTATATTTTCTAGGCTAGTTTCTATATGTACCCCAGCAACAACTCCTTTTCTTAGTCCTACTGCAGCAACATTGTGGTGATAACTTGTGAGCTTATGAATAGCTATATTAGAATATCTGTTTGTTTTTAAGGAAGCTCCTAAAACTAGTGTTTTTATACTCATACGTATTATTTGAATTCAAAAATAAACCTGATTAATTTATTAAGTAAATATAAAAAAGTTAAAAATATCTCGAAAAATGTTAAAAACAGAGAAAGTTTGTAACACAAAAAGTGGTAACACGTCTTACTTATAGAAAGAGATTATTTTTCATAAATTTAGTTAGTTAGTTAGTTAGTTAGTTATAATAATCAGATTTTATTCATAGTTGATGGTTAGTGGTACTATCTGATTATTATAAGAAAACCGCCTCTCAAACAGAGGCGGTTTTTATATAAATTTATATAATTCTAAATAAAAATGATCTAACTGAAATGGTTTTGAAATTACACCATTCATTCCCGAGGAAGTTATTTTTTCATTATTTTCATTAGGGTCAATTGCTGTAAGAGCAATTATAGGTACTCTCTTATTAAAATTTCTTATTTTTTTTGTTGCTTCATAACCATTCATCTTTGGCATATGAATATCCATTAAAATAATATCAAAGTCTCGTTTTTCTACTATATCAATAGCATCAAATCCATTGTCGATTACAATTACATTTGCTTTTTTGGCTTCTAGAATTCGCCTAGTAATCATCTGGTTGATATCATTATCATCCACTACTAAAATGGTTTTATTCTTTAAATCAGTATACATTCCGTCAATCTCTTTGGTTTGTACATACTCACTCCTTTCTTCATATTCTAGAGATAAAGAGAAAGAAAAATCAGCTCCTTCGTTTGGTTTACTTTTTACAACTACTTTACTTCCCATAGCTTGCAGTAAACGTTTTACAATAGCCAATCCTAGACCTGCTCCTTCATAATTACGATTGAGCTGTATTGATTCTTGATAAAAATCTTCAAAAATATGAGACTGCATCTGTTTAGAGATACCAACACCATCATCTTTTACACTTATATGTAAAATAACATATCCGTTTTCTTTTGATTCACAATCTGTGCATTTTACACTAAGCCAAACATTTCCATTCAACGTAAATTTCAAGGCATTGCTTACCAGATTTATTATTATCTGTGAAATTTTTACTGAGTCTCCCTTTAATTTTCTTGGGACTCTATGGTCTATTTCTATATGTACTTGATTATTATTTTCTTTTTGCAGGTACTCTAGCGTTTTCTGTATCCCTTCTATTACCTCTTCTATATTAAACTCTATAACATTAAGTTCAATAACATTTGCATCATATTTATTAATTTGAAGTATGTTATTTATCAAAGAAAATAAATGTTCCCCAGATGATTTTAAAGCACTAAGGTAACCTACTTGTTCTTCTTTTGGGTTTTCATTAATTAAAACATCTGTAATACCAGTAACTGCATATAATGGAGTTCGCAATTCATGACTTATCGTCGAAAAAAAGTTATTCTTTAATTGTGATGCGTATTCTGTTTTTTCTTTGGTATCCAGAAGTTCTTTATTTTTTGTTTGCAAACTAGTATTCAATCGTAATCGTTTTTTATTGGATCGATATAACAGAACTACTACACTAATTGTAATAGCAAATAGAGTAAGTAATGCTAAAGTGAATAATTTTATTTTTTTAAGCGATTCTTGCTGACTTTTATTTAATTCTGTGGTAAGAACCAAACTACTCTCTTTTTCAAACAAATCTCGTTCTAGTTTATTTTGTTCTTTTAATAAGCTTTGTTGGTTTTCAAAGTTTTTTTCCAAATATGTAATCTGGTTTGTCATGGCACCTATTGCATTCTTAGGCTGGTTCAATGAATCATATAAAACTGTTCGGTGTTTTTCTATCTTGATTAATTCTTTATACACTTTATGTTTTAAAGCAATTGCTTCTGCTTCTCTCAAACTTTCTAGTGCATTTTCATATTCTTTTTTATCAGAATAAATAGTTGCTAATAAGATATAGGAATTAATGATTATATCTGGCTGTTGCTCTGTATTAGGCTGATACAGTCTTATTGTTTCTTGCAAGTAAAAGAAAGCTTCTGCAAAATCCTCGATAGAACACTTAATCAGCGCTATATTATAAGTTGGCCATAATGCTTTATACTCATCGGTAAGCTTCAAGGCTAAATCTCTGGATTTAAAAAAATTCTTTTCTGCTTCTTTATATTCTTCCTTTGCATAATATAGCTCAGCTACATTATTGTAATGATAAATTAGATATGATTGATGCCCTGCTTGCAATAATGCTTCTTTTGATAAGAGATAATTCTTTTCTGCTTTTTCAAAATCACCAATAGCAAAAAAAATATTTCCAATACAATTATAAGCCTCTCCTACAATAGAATCACTAGCATTTTTTTTACCATATTCAAGCGCAAAAATAAGTTGTTTATATGCCTTGGTATATTCTCCTTTATTAGAAATAATAAAGGATTCAGAGATTAATTTATTAATACTATCCTTACTTATTTTCTGTGATTGAGCATTACAAATTAGACTACTTATAATACACCCAATAACACATATCGCCCTTTTCATAACTCAATTTTTAGCTAATTATAGATTTAGCAATTCACAAAAATTTCCTTCAAAATAATAACTGCGACACACCTAAACTAAACTACGTTTTTAAGAGCAACACAATCTATCATGTCTTTGATTTGTTTAATCCATAAAATCAATTACGCTACTAAAAATAACAAATTAACTTGTATTTTTCACACATAAGACTATTAAAAAAAACATCTCAGTAAAATACTATCAATTAATTCTTTACAATAAAAAAAACATTAATCAATCAATCTTAAAAGTAAAAATTAGTGTAAAAAGTAAAAACTAGATGTAACAAATTTTATCATTCATCGTCTTACTCTTATACACAAGTAATCACTGTGTAATTTTATGAAATACCATGACTATGTATTATGCAATACATAGTACAATTCATAACATACATCAACTAAAAAACGAACATATGAAATCAATCAATCAAAAAATTATTTTATTTCTTTTTTCTTTTTGCTGTCTCTTATCTACAGCACAACCCAACAATGAGACTATTACTGGTACCATTCAAGGAACTGTCATTGATAAAAACTTACAACAACCTATTCCTTATGCAACAGTTGCCATACACAATGGCACGGGTAAAATTATTAGTGGAGGTATCAGTACAGAGGATGGAAATTTTATAATCCCTGATGTTCCCAAAGGGCATTATACTATAAAAATACAATTCATAGGTTATAAAACATATTCTCAACCTATAGAAATTTCTAAACAAAATAAAGACCTTAATCTAGGTACAATATCTCTAGAAGAAGAAGCTGAAGCTTTGGATGATGTAATGATAGTAGCAGAGCGAACAACCATAGAGCAAAAAATTGATCGTAAAGTAA
Source organism: Aquimarina sp. I32.4 (assembly GCF_002924285.1). Taxonomy (NCBI): domain Bacteria; kingdom Pseudomonadati; phylum Bacteroidota; class Flavobacteriia; order Flavobacteriales; family Flavobacteriaceae; genus Aquimarina; species Aquimarina sp. I32.4. The sequence continues at coordinate 43,587 of NZ_PGUB01000018.1, forward strand.
TCAATATTGGAAAAGATCTAACAACAACAGGAGGAACTGCATCTGAAATCATGAACAATATTCCTTCTGTAAATGTAGATCAGGATGGTAATATTGCTTTGAGAGGAAATCAAAATGTACGTATTCTTATTGATGGTAAACCCACAAATATTGATGCTACACAATTATTAAAACAAATACCATCTACATCTATAAAAAAGATAGAATTAATTACCAATCCGTCTGCCAAATATAATCCCGAAGGAATGAGTGGTATCATCAATATTATTCTACACAAGAATAGCACTATTGGATTCAATGGTACTATCAACCTTGGACTTAATTTTGACAAAAATGCTAGATTCAACAGCTCTGTTGATTTAAACTACAAAACTGGGAGATTTAATTTTTATGGTAATTATGGTAACAATATCAATAAAAACCGAAATGGTGGTTTTGTAAATAGAACAGATGAAAATTATAGAACTGATTTTATTTTTTTAGATAATAATAAATCTCATCTGTTTAAAGTAGGTCTAGATTATTTTATAAATGATCACAATACAATATCGGTGTATACAAATCAAAATTTGTTTGATGGGTTGACTACTGGTAAAACAGATATCACTTTTGCAGAGAATGATCCAAATAATGTAACACAAAACTTAGTAAGTAATAGCGATAACCTAGGTTCTACTTATAATTTTGACTACAAACATGATTTCAAAAAAGAAGGCCATAATATAGAGTTAGAAATTGATTATAATGTATTTGAAAACGACAAAGATGATGGTTTTGGTTTTATAGGTAATACCAGTTTATTACCAAACTACAACGATCTAATCAATAACGATAGAAAAAATACAACAGTAAACTTGGATTATATCAATCCTTTATCAGAAACCACCAAACTAGAGTTAGGGTATGAAATTCGATTAAGAAGAACAGATAATGAATATCAATCAACTCTTTTTCAAAACTCGACATATAGCTACGATAGAAACATACATTCTTTTTATGCTACCTATGGTCAGAAATTTGAAAAATGGGGATATCAATTCGGTGCACGAATAGAAAACTATGAGGTTGAAGCTATTTTTAATGGAGAAAAAATATTTGAAGATGATATTTTTACTGTATATCCATCTGGATACCTGAGTTATACTCCTGGTGAAAAAAATAGTTACCAGTTGAGTTACAGCAGAAGAATAGATCGTCCTGGACTGAATCAAATAAATCCTATTAGAGAATGGAGTACTCCTAGAATTATCTCATTAGGAAAACCATCATTGAATCCTCAGTTTACGAACTCTATTGAAGCAAATTATACACGAAAATTAGGAAAAGGGTCTATAACTAGCGGTATCTTTTATAGAATAATTAATGATGAAATTAGCCAAGTACTTATAGAAAATCCAGATGTTGAAGAAGGGCAAATATTAACTTTTGATAATTTTAAAAATAACTCTTCGTATGGTCTAGAAGTATCAGCAAATTACAAAACAACCAATTGGTGGAGTGTAAATGCTAGTTTTGATCTCTATGCACAAACTCAAAAGGGAGTGGTAGAAAATACGAATAAAGAGGTTGATGCTTTTATTTATAATTTTAGAGTTAATAATAGTTTTAAAGCAACCAAAAATTTAACCTTTCAGGTATTTGGTTTCTATCGTGGAGAACAAGAAGGAATTTTATTCAAAACAAAACCATTTTATTTTATCAATACTGGTGCCAGATATAGCTTTATGAAAGGCAAAGGAACAGCTAGTATTAATTTTAATGATGTTTTCAATACAATGCGCTTTAGGTTTAATAGTGATAGTCCATACCCTCAAAACGGACAATTCAAGGGAGAAACACAAACTATTTTCTTAGGATTATCATATCGATTTGGAAGTGGAAAAAATAGACAGGTATCTCGAAAAAGAAGAGATAATAATGAAAAATCAGGTGGAGGTCTTTTGTAAATAACACATTACTAAACAAGGTGTTAATAATTCAACAAAACCACCTTTTAATTGTTAATTTTAATATAGAATTATCAAAAAACCCATTAAAGTTAAATAATTCTAAAAAAATGATCAAATCTGTAACACTTTAGAATTTCCGGCGTTTAATATAGTATAGTCATTGGTTATGATTTATTTGAATTAGCCTTTAAAAAATTAATAACCGAGTTATTAGATAAAAAAACGCGAAGCTTGATTGCTTCGCGTTTTTGATTTTTTATAGACACGACAATATCACCATTTTATAATAGCACTACCCCAAGTGAAACCACTTCCGAAAGCTGCTAGCACTACCAAATTACCTTCTTTGATTTTACCTTCTTCCCAAGCTTCTGTAAGTGCAATAGGAATAGAAGCTGCTGTAGTATTACCATATTTCTGTATATTATTAAAAACTTGATCGTCTGATAATTTAAATTGCTTTTGTACAAACTGAGATATTCTCAGGTTTGCCTGATGAGGAATCAGCATGTTTATATCTTCTGCTGTCAAGTTATTAGCTTGTAAACCTTCATTAATTACCTCAGAAAAACGTACTACAGCATTTTTAAAAACAAATTGACCATTCATATATGGATAATAAGGTATATTCTCCTGTGGATTTTCTGCAATAATCTCTGGCACCCAATGTGCTGTACTAGGCCCTTCTAATGATAATTCTTTTGCATGTGCTCCTTCACTATGCAAATGAGTAGACAACACACCAAACCCCTCTCTCTCACTTCTTGTCATTACAGCTGCCCCTGCTCCATCACCAAAAATTACAGAAACTCCTCTTCCACGAGTGGTCATATCCAAGCCTCCACTATGATTTTCACTACCGATTACTAAAACATTTTTATACATTCCTGTTTTTATAAATTGGTCTGCAACAGATATTGCATATACAAAACCACTACATTGATTACGTATATCCAATGCAGGAATAGTTCTCATATTCATCATCTCTTGAACCTGAACTCCACCTCCAGGAAAATACATATCTGGACTTAAGGTTGCAAAAATGATCAAATCAATATCATCTGTGGCAAGATTAGCTCTTTCTAAAGCTATTTTGGCAGCTTTTACCCCCATTACAGAAGTACTATTGCCATCACCATTTTTGATATGTCGTCTTTGTTGTATACCAGTGCGTTCTTGAATCCATTCATCATTGGTATCCATCTTTTTAGAAAGATCATCATTGGTAACAATATTTTCTGGGACATAATATCCCAATCCCGATATTCTTGAAGTATACATAGAGTTAATTTGTATCTGTTGTGTATTATACTATTATTTGGTAACTAAAAAATTGATACCAATATATGTATTCTTAACATTTTGATAAAAGAAACCATGACTATATTATATGCACGCATAACAAACACACTGATACTTAATGACTTTATTCAAATACAAAATTATACTTTTCTATTTTTATGTCATAACTGCAGAAAAGGTGTAAAAACGAGAAAGATGCACCAACCACAGTGCATCTTTCTTACAACCTAACCAATAAATAAACAAACCTAACCAGCCATACGACTGATTATGGTATTTTTAATCCTTCAATTACTATACTATAATAGCAGATTAGGATATATAAATAACTAAATGAATAGACTTAATCATTTTTTTACATTTTTATAATAGTACTTAAAATCCTGACGGCGACAGAAAAAATCCATCACCTCATCAGGATTCTTATTATTTACAATCTATAGAGGGTAATATTTCTCATAGCAAAGTTTTTCCCGTTTTATACGCCTTCATGTATCTTATCAACAATAAAACACATAAAACACTGATTGCAAATAACTCATAATGACCATTCTCTTGTTTAAGTACAATTTTTATATCACACTACAACGTATCGTACTTGAAAAAAATAAATCATTTGGCAACTTAGTCTGAGAAGAAAACAAATAATTACAACTCTTATAAAAAAAATATCTTAATGCCAGTTTGGCAGATACACCGTATTGGTATTTTTTTTGAGTAGAACATCATCACAAAGATGATAATCAAATTAAAAAAGTATAAAAATGGCAACAGGAAATATTAATGTATCAGTAGAGAATATTTTTCCTTTAATTAAAAAATTCTTGTATTCTGATCACGAGATTTTTTTACGTGAACTTATTTCGAATGCAACAGATGCAACTCTAAAGCTAAAACATTTAGCTAATATTGGTGAAGCCAAAATAGAATATGGCAATCCAGTTATTGAAGTAAAAATAGATAAAGACAAAAAGCAATTGCATATTATTGATCAGGGACTCGGTATGACTACAGAGGAAGTTGAAAAATATATCAATGAAGTTGCTTTTTCTGGTGCCGAAGAATTTCTTGAAAAATATAAAGACAGTGCCAAAGATTCTGGAATCATTGGACATTTTGGTCTTGGATTCTACTCTGCATTTATGGTAGCTAGTAAAGTAGAAATTATTACTAAGTCTTATAAAGATGAGCCCGCAGCGCATTGGGTTTGTGATGGGTCACCAACATATAGTCTAGAGACTCATGATAAAACAGAAAGAGGTACCGAAATTATTTTACACATAGGTGAAGATGACACAGAATTTCTGGAAGAAGCTAGAATAAGTGAGTTATTGGTAAAATACAACAAGTTTATGCCAGTATCAATCAAATTTGGTACTAAAACTGAAACTTTACCAAAACCAGAAGATGCAAAAGAAGAAGACCCTGCTCCTACTCAAGAAGTAGATAACATCATTAATAATCCTAATCCTGCTTGGACAAAACAACCTGCCGATCTTAAAGATGAAAATTATAAAAGCTTCTATCGTGAGTTGTACCCAATGCAATTTGAGGAGCCATTATTTAATATACACCTTAATGTAGACTATCCTTTTAACCTTACTGGAATTTTATATTTTCCAAAACTAGGGCAGGATATGAATATGCAAAAGGATAAAATTCAATTATACCAAAATCAAGTATTTGTTACAGATAATGTAGAAGGTATCGTACCAGAATTCCTTACAATGCTTCGTGGTGTAATTGACTCCCCAGATATTCCACTTAATGTATCTCGTTCTTACTTGCAGGCAGATGGTAATGTAAAAAAGATATCTAGTTATATTACTAAAAAAGTTGCTGATAAACTAAACTCTATGTTTAAAAACAGTAGAGAAGATTTTGAGCAAAAATGGAATGACATTAAAATTGTGATTGAGTATGGAATGCTTTCTGAAGATAAGTTTTTTGAAAAAGCTGACAAATTTGCTCTTTATCCAACAGTAGATGGTTCGTACTTTACTTTTGAAGAATTACAGGCAAAAATCAAAGATACTCAAACCGACAAAGACGATAAACTGGTAATCTTATATGCTTCTGATAAAGATGAGCAACATTCATATATCTCTGCTGCAAAAGAAAAAGGATACGAAGTATTATTACTAGACTCTCCTATTGTATCACATTTGATTCAAAAACTAGAAACTAGCAAAGAAAAAATTTCTTTTGCACGTGTAGATGGAGATCATATTGATAACCTCATCAAAAAAGATGAAGAAACTGTATCTAAATTATCTGACGAGGAAAAAGAAACCCTTAAAACGGATCTTGAGAAAATAATTCCTACAGATAAGTATACTGTACAGCTAGAAGCTATGGATAGTGATTCATCTCCATTTATGATCACTCAGCCAGAATTTATGCGCCGTATGAAAGAAATGCAACAGACCGGTGGCGGCGGAATGAACATGTTTGGTAATATGCCAGAAATGCACAATCTAATTGTAAATACAAACCATGAATTGATCGGTCAAATCAAAGACACCAAGACCGAAAAGAAGAAAGAACGTTTGATCAAACAATCACTAGATCTTGCTAGACTTTCTCAAAACCTATTAAAAGGAGAAGAATTAACAAACTTTATCAAACGTAGTTATGACATGATAAAGTAGTCATTAGAGACTGTTAATACTTATAAATATAAAACCGCTTCATTGTTACGATTGAAGCGGTTTTTTTGTATCACACTTTTGTTATGTAACTCAAAACTTTTACATTCGTACAGCTAGCTTCTATATTGTATTATAATGAAGAACATATATTATTTTTTTCTACTTGCATTCCTACTAGGCTCTAACCTATTTGGTCAAAATTGCGTTTCGGGATATGTTGATATTAAAAACCCCAAGAATTGGGAACGCCAAGTTTATCTAAGTCAGCTCCACCCCAAAGAAAATTCAAATACATTTTACGATACACAAATTGCATCATCACCCATTGCGGCAGATGGTTATTTTACTTTTGATCAAAACTTATTTACTACAAAAGAACATATTTATAAATTACATATTAAGCCTTTATCCCCAAAAGAAAAAGACACACTATCTAAAAAAGTAAAAAACTTTGAATTGTTTATTCTATCAAAAAATGATACTATACATTTTGATAAAAGCGAACAATTATTTACTAAACAGACTAGTAACAACAAAGCAAATCATGAATGGCAAAAACTAAAAAATTTTGAAGCACGATACGAAAATCTAACATCAGATTTTGATACCAAAAAATATCTTTTGGAAACAAAAGGCTATGTAAAAGATTCACTGCAAATCCTTTTGGTAAAACTCATTGGTATCAAAAGGTTAGACGACCAAGGTCTTTTAGAAAAAGATGCACAAGCAAATCCAACATATTATCTAAGTTTGATAAAAGAATTAAAATCAAGTGATCTTGACCCTTCTACCTATGTTTATCTAGAAAATAAACTACAAACAATCACTCAAAAAACCACCAACAAAAAATATACAATCAGTTTATGGGCTAATGCCTTTGCAATTTTTATTATCTGTATACTACTTCTGATCATTATAAAATTCTTAAGAAATCAGAAAAAACAGAAACCAATACCACTAAGTAAACAAGAAAAGGTTATAAAAAACCTTATTATATCGGGCAAAAGCAATAAAGAAATTGCGAATGAACTTTTTATAAGCTTAAGTACTGTAAAAACACATATATCAAACATTTACAGCAAACTAAATATTTCTAGCAGACAAGACTTATTACTCAAAAAATAGAAATCATACCAGTACTAGTACCTTATTCAGCTTGATATCACGGTAATTTCCACCTATTTCATTAGTTATTTGCTTCAAAAAAACAATGAAGCAAATCATATCTTTTATATTTTTATTCATCTCATATCTGGGATATACACAATCTGCTTATACAATATCGGGAACTGTTTTTAATCAAAATAATATTTCAATAGAAACTGGGGAAATTTATTTACTTGATAAAAATTCAACTCTCTTAAAACATACTGTAATCAAAAATGGGAAATTCAGCTTCGACAAACTACAATCAAATCAATATATAATACATATTACCTCTCTTGGTTATATTGATCAGTATAAAAAAATTAACATTAGCCAAAACAGTACTTTCATTTTCAATCTCAAAACAAGTTCAGTCAAACTAGATGAAGTAACTATTAAAACTCATAAGAGTTCTATAACAATGTCTAATGGTTCTATAAAAATCGATGTAGAAAACTCCATTTTTGAATCCCTACCATCAACAGTAGATATTTTATCAAAATTACCAGAGATTCAAATAAGTCCAGATCAGGAATCTATTACTATTATAGGAAAAGAAAATCCTTTACTCTATATAGATAATCAAAAAATAACTCTAGATCAACTCAAATCATTATCTGTAGAGGACATAAAAAGCATAGAATTAATACATACTCCTTCTGCAAAATATGAAGCAGAAGGAAGAAGTCTTATTCTAATAACGAGAAAACACGACCTCATAGATGGTTATAAAATTCAATTATCAGAAATAGCATCCTTCAAAAGAAAATTCAATAACTACTTGGCAATACATTCAAACTATACAAGAAACAAACTAGAGTTACGCACAAATTTCAATTATAACCAATTAGGTTTTTGGGAAGCTGCCGATTCAGATCTCAAAATTTTAAATCCCCCTATTACAACCCAATCTCAAGTAAATGCAATTGGTTTAAGACCTCAATTCATTATAGGAGGTGGAGTTTATTATCAAATACATAAAAATGACTATGTATCGGGACAAGTAAATATCAGAACTCATACCGACAGAATTCCTATAAATACAAATACTATATTCAAGCAAGGAACAACAGAAAACCATATCACCACTATTGGATTACATCGTGAAAAAAGAAATCACATTAATGCTAATTTTAATTTTAATAAAGAAATCACCAAAACATCTTCTCTTTTTTTTGGGCTTCAATACTCTAACTACATAAGGCATTATCCAAAAAGTCAAATTTTTAATGACACAAACGAATCAGGTTTTGAATTCTCTCAAAACAGAAATCAAAAATATGAAATCGAGGTATTCTCTGGTAGAATTGATATAGAAAAAGAAATAGGAGCTAATTCAAAAATTGAGATTGGTGGTACTTTCTCAGAAGCTAATGCATATGCCTATTCAAATTTTGAGTTTCCAAATCCTGCAAAAAACAGTCTTTCAGAATATGACTATCAAGAATCTATATATGGATCATATGCCCAACTATCGGGTCATATACATACATTCAAATATATAACAGGCGTAAGATCAGAAGCTACAATTGTTACAGGTAGTTTTAGAAATGATACTTATCCTGTAATAGACAGGAAACAACTACGTATTTTTCCAAAAATACAATTCAACATACCCATTGACAATACAAAAAACATCTCTTTAAATTATAATACAGCTATAAATAGACCTGGATATCTTAATGCAAGTTCTATTAGCACTTATATAAATCCTCATTCTGAATTTTCAAGAAATATAAACCTTAAATCTTCTATTATAGAAGATTTATCTGCTACATTTCAATCTAAAAAATATACTTGCGCTTTTAATTACTCCCATAAAAAAAATCCTATTTTCTATGATGTAACTTATGATACAATAAATAATAGAGTTATATCCTCTCCACAAAATTTTGAAGAGGAATCAGGATATCAAATGAAAATAAGCAATACTGCCACATATAAGTTTTGGCATACTACGAATTCCTTATCACTCATTTATAATAAGATCAAAACTCCAAACACTAGTATTCATGACTCCAAACCTTATCTATATTATTATTCTAATAATGATTTTAAGCTCATGCCAAAAACAACTTTATCTCTTAATTTCTGGGGACTTACACGACAATATCAAGGAGTTTTTGAAAAAAACCCCATGTTTATATTAAATCTATCTTTTTCAAAGACATTCTTCGATACTCTAAAATTTACTATAAATGCTAATGATATTTTCAGAAATATGGATTACAAAAACAAGTATACCTCTAATCAAATTACAATTCAAGATAGCTTTTATATAAATAGAAAAGAAATTGCATTTACTATTAAGTACTCCTTTGATAAGGGCAAAAAATCTTCTTTTAAAAACAAGGACATTGATGATAACCTGAATAGAATGTAATTCATAAAAATCGATACAATTATTATTTTTTATACTACTATAGTTTTAAAATATGACAAAATATTTATTTAGTTAGGAGCCCTAACTATATTTACAATGCAATATCGCATTAACATAAATTTTTATACAAATGAGTAAATCTATTTTTTATCACGCAGGCTGTCCAGTATGTATCAGCGTAGAACATGACATCGTTAATCTTGTAGGGTCTAGTAATGTTGATATCATTCATTTAGGAGAAGATCCTTCACAAATACAAGCAGCAGAAAAACATGGAGTAAAATCAGTACCTGCACTCCTAACTCCAAATGGAAACGTATTACACTTGAACTTTGGTGCTTCTATAGATGACGTAAAGGGATAATTACTCACCAAAAATGAGTCAGCAAAAAACGGTTAACTCATTTTTTTAACTATCAAAAAAATGGAATTAGCAGTTTGGGACACATACCTACAACGTGATAATGGAACAATAATGCATTTTGATATTCTTGCTCCAGAACACATAACAGATAAAAATATCATTCATCAGTTTGGAGAAGATTATTTGAAATCCAAGTATTTTACTACAAAAGGTATTTCTTTAAGTAAATGTAGATTTTGTCATATAACACGTGGATCTACAGAAATGATCCAAGACATCGAAAACAAAGGATATTCAATAATAGAAATGGAAAATTGTAAATAATCAAATGATGAATAATTAGGTTCAATAACTTTACTAATGAGAAAACATGGTTTTCTCATTAGCTACATATATGGGTGACAGTATTTTTAACATGCCATTCCAGCATAAGGATATCAATTGCAAAATTGTAATTGTCCTAAAACGCGTTTCTGAAGTTTTTAAAACTTTATTATGGGAACATGCCAAAAAACAGCCTAAGTCTATATAAATACAGATTATGATTTTTTGTGCCTATCACAAAGAAAATCTATGTACAGTGAGTTATTTAGCAAAAGAATTTAATATTACCAAACCTACTATAAGTGATGCTGTCAAGGTTCTGGAAAAAAAAGAAATGATATTCAAAGATAACACCTCATCAGATCATAGAAGTTACTATATAAGCTTACCTTCTTAAGGTAATAAAGAGTGTTATTCAAACAGAGAATTTTGCAAACCTAATCAAAGAGCAACTTATAAATTTTACGATCAAAGAACAAGAATCGTTAGTACACACCATAAACACCTTGATCTATCAGCTCTATAGAGCTGGTATTATATAAGTGCAAAGAACTTGTTATGTTTGTAAATTCTACAAAAGAAGCAAAAACAATCATTATTGTAATTATATACAAACAGACCTTAAAGACATTGACATCAGGTTAGGCTGCCCTGAATTTGAGGAAAAATAATAGTCTTATAAAAAATATTGTTTAGTGATCATATCTTAAATTTCACTTTTTATTTGCTTAACTATACTTCTGTTACAGTTTTCCCAAAAATTGTTTTCCGAATACTGCTTTTAGTAATTTTACTCTCAATATAACACAAATGTAATACTCATGAAAAATTTATGGATTTTGATCCTATCAATCACTATTTTAAGCTGTAACAAAAACAAAAAAGAAGAAAATAAAAGTGTTGATCATAATGCAAATGACAAAACCGAAACAATTCCTGTAGAATCAGATGGAGGAATTGGTGATGGTGCATTATCAATTATTGATCATCACTTAAAAAGCATCGAACAAGCACACCAAAAAGATAATTTCCTAAAACATAAAGCTGTGCGCTTTTCTATTGATATCTTTTTTGGAGGCAAACAACATCTTACTGGTGATATCACAATGCTCACCAATGCTACAAAAATAAAAATTGACAAAAAAGATGGTAGTCAATTACTGTACACCAAAGAAAAAGTCTTTTTATCACCTAAAGAGGCTGTAGACAAGCAATCTCGTTTTGATATGTTCACATGGACCTATTTTTTAGGGCTTCCTTATAAATTAAATGATCCAGGAACTCAATGGGAGCTTGAAAAAATGCGTCCTTTAAAAGGAGTTGAGCTTCAAACTGCTCGACTTACCTTTGATAAAGGTATTGGTGATTCTTCTGATGATTGGTATGTTATTTATTCTGACCCAAAAGATCATCTTCTCAAAGCTGCAGCTTATATTGTTACTTATGGTAGTGATGGAGATATTTCTAAAGCCCAAGAGGATCCACATGCAATATATTATAAAGATTTTAAAACAATAGATGATATCCCGTTTGCTACCAAGTGGGAGTTTTACACTTGGAGAGAAGATAAAGGGGGAATAACCGATAAATTAGGAGAAGCCTCAATCACCAATATAACTTTTTTAGATGAAGAAGGTTCTTTATTTGATATCCCCGAAAATGCTAAAGAAATAAAACAGTAATACCAGTTATAACTATAAAATCCCTCCATATATCTACTGGAGGGATTTTACCATTAACACTTTGTTATACAAATAATAACAAATTAAAATACCATATTAATTCTGCACAATATCATTGAGGTCAAATACATGCTGATTTGGAGCAGATTTTGAACTACCACATGGACTAATACGCCTCCAGCTTCTAGAAGTTCTTTCGTATAAATCCCCTCTATATGTCACACGGTTACCAGTACGGTAAGTTTGAGAAGAAGAATAAGGGGCTACACCATCACAGATATCATTACCTCCACCTCCATCACTAGGGTACATAATTTTTATTCCTGCAATATCTCCAGAAGAAAGCCCATTTCTTTGTGCATTGTAGGTAGATCCATTTTTTCTTACAATAGTAGGTTGATTGTTTGCAGAAAAAGCATAAGAACCATATAGCATGATTGAGTTAAAATCTAATGCATTTGTATATTCTGCACCATCAGCTCCTTGTTGGGTATACGTTTGAAAATTAAATGATCTTCCTGATTGTATATTCTGAAAATTGATAGTTATATATTGATCTCTATCTTTTCTACTTTGCTCATTCCATAAACCTACGGCATGACCAATTTCATGAATAGTACTACCTGTAGAACATCCATTAGCCAGATTAATAGTTTGTCTACCTCCTGTACGACCTACAGAAGAAGAACATCCACTACCAACTTGAAAATAAATGTAAGCAGATTGATTCGTTCTTCTTACAAATTTAAGACTGGTATTTGCTTCCCAATGTGCAATTGCATCAGTAACTCTAGCTTGATTAGGCAAACTACTCTGTATCGTATAATACACTGTATTATTTGGCCAACGCCTTCCTGTGCGTCCTACACTCTTACTCTCATTAAGAATAGGGTCATTTTTTGCAATAATAATATCACCATCTATAACATACTCATTATCGAATTCCTGAGCAATTACAGATTCTCCGTTGAGATTAATAGTGACTATTTTTCCTGTTTGTTCAGGGTATGCTTCCTCTGCAAAAAGCCTTTTTTCTACTACCGTTTGATTTTCGAGTTGATCTTGAGGGTTTTCTAACTGATCATTTTCGCAAGAAAAGAAAGTAGTGCATGTAATAACTAAGCATATGGCGTGCCGATAGGCTAGCGCTATATGATCTGTTGACTGATCTGGGATTTGGTGATAAGGGGGAATTCGAGAGGTTTGCTATACCCTTAACAAGAAAGAAAATCGTTAGGATGTCACTTTAGCATTTTTTTATGGTAGCAGATTACCTCAAAAAACGATATTTCAAAGTAGTTTTCATGCTTTTTATGAGGATTTGGTTGGTTTTTGGTCTTTTTCCTTCATTTTGGGCAATGGTATAGTAGGGTTCTTTTTAGAACCTGTTTTAAGTATTGTA
>NZ_PGUB01000019.1:0-55424 GCF_002924285.1 Aquimarina sp. I32.4
CTTCTTCGCCACTAGCTCTTTGTTAATCAATAAGGAATCGAACCTTATAAACACTTATAATACGTGTTCTACTCCTGTATAATTTTTTAATGAACTTTGCTTGTTTCTCTAAGCGGGTGCAAATATACAACCTTTTATTATCCCGCAAAGCTTTTTTTGATTTATTTTTAATTATTTTTTTAAAACCTAAACCAAAATCCTTATCAATGAACTAACCAAAACACTGCTCCGTTTTGCGGTTGCAAACCTACAACCTTTTATCTAAATAATAACATAAAATTTGCAGTTTATTTATAATAAATTAACAACTTGCTGATTTTAAAAAAGATAAGCATCTAATATATGAAATTTTATTTAAAAAAAACAAAACATTCTAACTTTTTGTATAGCTTACTATCATAATCTGATCAATCCTCTTCATTTTAGGAATAAAACGTACTATTATATATAGTATACGTTTCATTATATAAATAGTCTCTCTATTGATTCATTATCTTTTTATAGAAGTTGTCTTTGCATTACCTGACCACTTATTCCTTAAATCATAAAAACTAAAATCTAATGCTGTTTTCTGTTCCTTTAATATACCAGACTGAAAACTCCTTTGTAATACATCTTCTATCCAATAATCTTCTTCTACATTAATTGGATCATATTTTTCTTTTAATGATATATTAAAAAGTCTAGCTGTGTTATTATACCAAAAAGCTCTCCACCCATTTCTATATTCTTTGACAAGTTCAAACATTGTTTTACCTGTTTGACGATATACCAACTTAACAAGTATTTGCCCTTCTGTACGTGTTAGTTTTTTTAATTCTGCTGTAAACTCTTCTTCCATGTATTTTTGCAACATTTTCACATACCGTTTTCGTTGCTTTTTGGAATTGATGTTTTCTAATCTTTCATTAAGAACGGATAATCTATCTGCTGCTAATTTTGCATAGGGATAGACTTTTCTTGTTTTACGTCTAAGTATTAGATATTTCCTTCTTGCAAATTTATCTTTAAACTTAAGTTTTCCAAGAATTATCACTTCATCCAGACCTATAGACTCATGTAGTATTGTATCTCCTTCTATAATATAATACTGTACATAATTGGTTGTATCTACGTTTGATGTATCTACAGGTTTATATACTTTTTGAGCAGAGGTACAAAAAGTAAACATTACAAATAATATAAATAATAAATATTTTAACATAACAGGTTAAGAGTCTTTCTAAAATTGTTCCAAAATTAGTAATAAACCATTTGTAAACTGTAAAATGAATGTGAATATTGTTATTTTCGCAGTAAAAAGAAGTTAAATAATGGCAAAAAAGAGCATATTAAATAAAAAGTCCTTGACTTTTCTCGAAAAATACCTGAACAACCCAGCTCCTACAGGATATGAATGGGAAGGTCAAAAAATATGGATGAATTACCTAAAACCATATGTTGATGAATTTATCACAGATACGTATGGAACTGCTGTAGGTGTAATTAACCCAAAAGCAAAATATAAAGTTGTGATAGAGGGACATGCAGATGAAATCTCATGGTATGTAAATTATATCACAGATAATGGTCTTATTTATGTTATTAGAAATGGTGGGAGCGATCACCAGATTGCTACTTCAAAACGTGTAAATATCCATACCAAAAAAGGTATTATAAAAGGTGTATTTGGCTGGCCTGCAATACATACTAGAAAAGGAGCCAAAGAACAAGCTCCTACTCTAGAGAATATATGTATTGATGTTGGGTGTAACACCAAAGAAGAGGTTTTAAAACTTGGAGTTCATGTAGGGTGTGTAATTACTTATCCAGATGAGTTTTTTATTTTAAACAAAGATAAATTTGTTTGTAGAGCGCTAGATAATCGCATGGGTGGTTTTATGATTGCAGAGGTTGCCCGTTTACTTAGTGAGAATAAAGATAAGCTTCCTTTTGGATTATATATTACTAATTCGGTTCAAGAAGAAATAGGACTAAGAGGTGCCGAGATGATTACTCAAACGATTAAACCTGACGTTGCTATTGTTACTGATGTTTGTCATGATACTACTACTCCTATGATTGAGAAGAAAACTCAGGGTGAAACTAAAATTGGTGACGGTCCTGTAATTTCTTATGCTCCTGCTGTACAGAATAGACTTAGAGAATTACTTATTGATACTGCCGAGAACAAAAAGATTCCTTTTCAACGTATGGCTTCTAGTAGAATGACTGGTACAGACACTGATGCTTTTGCTTATAGTAATGGTGGTGTTGCTTCTGCTTTAATTTCTTTACCTCTTCGATATATGCACACTACTGTAGAAATGGTACATAGGGATGATGTAGAAAATGTTATCAAACTTATCTATGAAAGTTTACTAAATATTAAAGAAGGAGAAAGTTTTAGCTACTTTGAGAAGTAATTTTTTCTATAAATAACATCTAATTATAAAAAAGAGGGGTTTGATTTTCAAACCCCTCTTTTTTATTATACTACATTCTCCATTATTTCCTGAACTACATCAGGATTTAATAATGTAGATGTGTCTCCTAGATTGGAAGTGTCATTTGAAGCGATTTTTCGTAGTATTCTACGCATTATTTTACCACTTCTAGTTTTTGGAAGCCCACTCACAAACTGAACTTTATCTGGTTTTGCAATTGGTCCGATAGTATCTGATACTTGCTTTCTAATTTCATTAATCAACCCTTCATCTGCTACTTGATCATCATATAAGGTAACATATGCATATAATGCTGTTCCTTTTACGTCATGTGGGAAGCCTACGATTGCTGATTCTGCTACCGATAAGTGCTCATTAATTGCATTTTCTATTGGTGCTGTACCTAAATTATGCCCTGAAACAATAACTACATCATCTACTCTACCTGTAATTCTATAATTACCTGTTGCGTCTCTATAAGCTCCATCCCCAGTAAAATACATATTTTCATACGTAGAGAAATATACATCTTTATATCGTTGATGGTTACCATAAATTGTTCTTGCCATAGATGGCCACGGAAACTTAATTGCTAATCTTCCTTCTGAGCTTTTTGACTTAAATTCTATTTCTTTGCCCTCTGCATCCATCAAGACGGGTTGAATCCCTGGTAATGGAAGTGTTGCAAATGTAGGTCGAGTTGGGGTAATCCCTGCTAAAGGTGAAATCATTACTCCTCCAGTTTCTGTCTGCCACCAAGTATCAACAATAGGTGAGTTTCCTTTTCCTATATTATCATTATACCAGTGCCATGCTTCTTCATTTATTGGCTCTCCTACAGAACCTAATACTTTTATAGAAGAAAGGTTATGTTTATTTACTAAATCTAATGGTTGTTTTGCTAATGCGCGAATTGCTGTGGGTGCTGTATAAAAATGGGTTACATTAAGCTTATCACAAATTTCCCAAAAACGACCATAATCAGGGTAACTTGGCACTCCTTCAAACATTACGGTTGTTGCTCCTGCCGCCAATGGGCCATAAATTATATATGAATGCCCTGTTATCCAACCAATATCTGCAGTACACCAATATACATCATCTTGCTTTTTGGCATGTATATCTTGCCCTGTAGGAGCAAAATGATCACACTGAAATACATTTGCAAAGGTGTATGTTGTATATACCATATATCCTCCTGTTGTATGTACCATTCCTTTTGGCTTACCTGTAGAACCAGATGTATATAATATAAATAGTATATCTTCTGCATCCATTATTTCTGCTGGACATTCTTTTTCTACTTTTTGCAACTCATCAAACCAAAACTTATCCCTTCCTTCTTGCATTGGTGTTGGTTCAACTGTTCTTCTGTATACAATCACTGTTTCTATAGATGGCGTGCTTTTTAGGGCTTCATCACACATCTCTTTTAGTTTTACAGGTTTTGCTCCTCTATACACTTCATTGGCTGTGATCAACATTTTACATTCTGAATCATTAATACGACTGGCGATAGCTGTACTAGAAAACCCAGCAAATACTATAGAGTGTATTGCTCCGATTCGAGCACACGCTAACATTGCTATTGCTAATTCAGGAATCATTGGCATATACAAACAAACTCTATCTCCTTTTTTGATACCATTATTTTTTAAAACATTGGCAAAATGACAAACTTTTACATGGAGTTGTTTATAGGTGATATGACGTGACTCTTCTGTCGGGTCATTAGGTTCCCATATTATAGCTGTTTTATTACCAAATTTTTCTAAATGCCTATCTAAGCAATTTTCTGTAATATTTAGTTTACCACCTTCAAACCATTTTACCTCAGGTTTTGTAAAATCCCATTCTAATGTCTTATCCCATCGTTTATGCCAGTAGAATTTTTCTGCGATAGCATCCCAAAATTCTTCTGGTTTATTAATACTTTCCTGATAGGCTTCTTTGTACTCAGCAAAAGAACTAAGCTGAAGTGTGTCTTTTATTTTCATGATTCGTGATATTTGTAATTCGCTCTATTAAATTCTTGTAAAACATGTCATCGTCAAAAAATTATCGACAAGTGACTCTTATTAGGGTGTAAACAACCTAAAAAATATTCTTTTTCCTTAATCTTTAAAGGGCAATACATTAGCTTTTTTATGTTATTAGTTCATCTATCTCTGTCATAATTTTTTTTATTGAAAATGGTTTGGTTAAATATTTATCTACTCCCAGTGCTAGGCCTTTTTCTATATCTGACACTTTATTTTTTGCAGTTAGAAATACAACCTTAATATTTTTTGTACTGGCATCAGACCTTATATGTTCCAGAGTTTGATACCCATCTACATTAGGCATCATAATATCCAAAAGAACAACATCTGGTATTTGCGTTTTCAATATCTCGATGGCTTCACTCCCGTCTCGAGCGATAAAAACCTCGTAATTATTCTTTTTGAATGTGTACTCTAAAGACATTACAATATTTGGTTCATCATCAACTATCAATATCTTTTTTCTGTTCAAAATTTCCTCTTTTATATTAGCTATTTTTTTATTAGTGTTAATTAGGGATTTCAATTACAAAACGAGCTCCTGTTTTATAATTTTCATCTGCCCAGATTCTACCATTATGTCCTTCTATAATTTGTTTACTTATTGCCAATCCAAAACCACTTCCTACTGGCTTTTTAACGTTTTGGTTTTTAGACTGGTAAAATTTATCAAAAATATATTTCATATCCTCTGCGGGAATACCTTTTCCATTATCCTCAATACTTATTCTTATATAATTCTTAATTTTTTTGGAAGATATTTTTACTATTCCTTTTTTCTCTTCTACAAATTTGATGGCATTAGAAAGCAGATTTGTAAGCACTTGATGAATTCTATCTTCGTCATACCTAACAGAGAACACGCTTTGCATTTCTGTCATGATAATTTTTATACTTTTCTTCTCTGCAATAGTGTGCACTCCTGATATCGCTTTCTCGATAGTGTGATTTAGATTATTAATTTTCTTATCTAGCATTTCTCTTCCCGAAGCTAATTTTTCTAAATCAAGTATGTTATGAATTAATGTTGCCAAACGTTCTGAGTCATCTACTATATTATCCAGAAATTGCTCTCTAAGTTTATCAGGCATATCTTGATTATCTAATAAAACTTCTGATGCCGCTCTTATTGAAGTAATTGGGGTTTTTAATTCATGCGCGACTGTATCCAAAAATTCATCTTTGAGTTTATCATGATGCTTTAATTCTTCATTAACCTTTTTTAATTCACTTGTTAATTGTATCAATTTATCAGATTTCTCTTTCAAAAATTTATTGGTAGAAATTGTTTCTTTATTTTCTTCCAAGATTTCTAAAACTTCTATAAGACTTACTGGTTGTTCTTTTACCACACTGGCAATAAGTATTCGTGAAGAGGCACTACCAATACTTCCTGTCAATAGTTTTTCAGAAAAATTAATCAATCTGGCATCTGCTTTTTTCGCATTTTTTGGAAGGTCATATTTTTGATAAAACAAATTCAAAGCACGTTCTGTACGTTGTTCTCCTAAGAATCTATTCAATGCTTTTCTTATATCAGATACATAGGCTTCACCTTTCCATACAAATGCGTTTTCTTGTAAAGAGTTATAATTACTATCTACAAACATTTCTGCATAATTACGTTCTCTATAGTTTCCTTTGAAAGAGAGGGATACTCCCAAATATAAAAGACTATTAAAAAATATACTCCAGAAAAAGGCATGTGTCACAGGGTTTAGGAAATCAATTCCAAATAATGCATAGGGTCGTAAAAGTTCATTTTGAAAAGGGCCATAAACGATAAAGTTCATATCACCAAAAATAGCATCAAGCACAAAAGGCAATATCAAGGTATAGGTGGTAACTAGTGTTCCTGTTATAATTCCTACTTTGGCCGCAATAGAGGATCCTCTATTCCAAAATAATCCAATAAAAAAAGATGGAGCCAGTTGCGCTATGACAACAAATGATAATTGCCCTATTGAGAATAATGATAATTCTATATTGAAATTAATGTAAAAAAAGTAGGCTCCTAATATCAAAGAAAAAATAGCTATTCTTCTAATGTTCTTAATATAATTAGCATTACGCTTGGGGCGACTTTTACTAAATTTATCTAGAAAACCATAGGGAATGATCAAATTATTACTAAGCATAGTCGATAAGGCTAGCGTTGAAACTACTACCATCGAAATTACAGCAGAGAACCCTCCTAAAAACACTAATATTGCTAATGAAACATCTCCGTTTTGTAGTGGTAATAACAATGAATAATAATCGGGATTGGCTGTATCTTCTAACCTTAATTTTCCTCCCCAAGCAATAAAAATCACAAATACATTAAATAATAAGAGGTATAGGGGAAACATCCAAATTGCATTTTTAAGATGCTTTTGGTTTGTATTTTCGATTACTGATATATGAAATTGTCTGGGCAATAAAAATATGGCCAAAAATGATAATGCTATCATAAAATACCAATTAATCCCTGACTCTAAGCTATCGAATGTGGTTAAGGCTTCAAAATCCTCGTTTATTACTATTTGATTATAAATATCTGTGGTTCCATCAAAAAGAAAATAGGTTACATAGCTTCCTACTCCCAAAAAGAATACTAATTTTATTACCGATTCTACTGCTACAGAAAACACTATTCCTTGCCTACGTCGTGTTGCATCTGTTGTTCTTGTTCCAAAAAAAGCGGCAAAAACAGCTAATAAAACTGCTATATAAAATGTAGAATCTTTAAAAATTGTTCCAGAAGAATTTATAGGGTTATTAGAGATTATCCCAAATGTTTCTGAAACAGCTTTAAGTTGCAATGATATATATGGTACTACTCCTAATACACAAATCACTGTAACCAAAGCTCCTAAAAAGCGATCATTACCATATCTAAGGGATATAAAATCAGCAATACTTGAGACTTTATGCTGTTTAGAAATTTTAATTATTTTTTTTAATACTACAATCCAAATAGGAAAAGCTATTACGGGTCCCATATAGGTCGTCAAAAAGCTTACTCCAGAAGTAGCTGCTATCCCAACACTGCCATAATATGTCCAAGCAGAACAATATACTGCTAGTGATAATGTATATACGTATGGATTATTAACCCAAGAGTTTCTTGCTTTTTTTTCTGCCCAAAAAGCAATACCAAATAAGAGTAATAAGTATCCTATGATTATGAATATTAATATATAACTATTCATAATATCTTTTTAGAATATTAAAAGAAACTAAAATTGAGATTGCCCATATCAAGAATATAAAAAAGTACAATACTGGAAATCCAAAAATGCTCCCTGAATGATTAAACATAAATATCAAAGGAACATTAAATAGAAAAAGTAATGCTATAGATAGAACAACTAATTTTTGCTGATGACGTTTCTTCATACATTAAAACGATTACTTACTAATTTGAAAGTAGATACGTTAAATTTAATCATTTTAAATTTTTCTTTTTTTTATAAACCTGACAAGGCTCAAATCCCTGTCAGGTCTATAGTTCCTTTACGTTTAACTTCAAAGAATAGTTTTGTTAATGTGTAGCTTCTCCTGCTCCACTAGGAATTCTTATGTTTTCTACAATCTCTTGAACATCTTTAGGAGGTGCAGAAGTAAATGCAGATACTACTAATGATACTACAAAATTAATTACCATCGCAACAGCTCCAAACCCTTCGGGAGAAATCCCAAACCACCATTCACTAGATGGAGGAACGGTTTCATCAAACCAACCTAGTCTGTATTTCATCATATATAGTAACATACACAAAATTCCGACTACCATTCCTGCTACCGCTCCTTCTTTGTTCATCCTCTTGTAGAATATTCCTAATACAATTGCTGGAAAGAAAGAGGCGGCTGCCAAACCAAATGCCAATGCGACGACTGCTGCGACAAATCCAGGTGGGTTAATTCCAAAGTATCCTGCAACACATACAGCGGCTACAGCAGAAAGACGTGCCGCTATCAATTCTCCTTTTTCAGAAATGTCTGGTTTGATCATCTTCTTGATAAGGTCGTGAGATACTGATGATGATATTACTAATAATAATCCTGCTGCGGTTGACAAAGCTGCTGCTAATCCTCCTGCTGCAACTAGTGCAATTACCCAATTGGGTAGGTTTGCTATTTCTGGATTTGCTAATACCATGATATCTCTATCTACAAAAAGCTCATTTTTGGTAGCTGCATTTACATTTGTAATAGTACGTTCTCCATGTGTTCCTCTATTTTTTCCATCAAATACAGGTTTATTTTTATTGCCTTCTACAGAATGGCCTTTTGCGTATTGCACTTGTCCATCACCGTTTTTATCTGTCCATCCTAACAATCCAATATCTTCCCAATTTTTGAACCACATAGGGAGTTCTTCATATTTCTTATTCTGTACAGATTCTATAAGGTTTGTTTTTGCAAAAACAGCAACTGCTGGGGCTGTAGTATACAATATGGCTATCAATAATAATGCATATCCTGCTGATTTACGAGCATCTTTTACTCGTTTCACTGTAAAGAATCTAACTATTACGTGTGGTAATCCTGCTGTTCCTACCATCAACGCTAATGTTATTGCAAATACATCAATTATTGACTTAGAACCATCCGTATATGCAGAAAATCCAAGCTCTGTACTTAGTCCATCTAGTTTTTCTAAAAGATACATATTTGAACCATCGGTTACTGTACCACCGAATCCTAATTGTGGAATAGGGTTACCTGTCATCTGGATAGAGATAAATATTGCAGGTACCATAAATGCAAAAATAAGCACACAATATTGTGCTACCTGGGTATAAGTAATTCCTTTCATTCCTCCTAGTACTGCATAGAAAAGTACAATGATCATCCCTATGATCACTCCTGTATTAATGTCTACTTCTAAAAATCTAGAAAACACAATTCCAACACCTCTCATTTGCCCAGCTACATATGTAAATGACACTAATAATGCGCAGAATACAGCTACTGATCTTGCTGTTTTTGAATAATACCTGTCTCCTATAAAATCAGGCACAGTAAATTTTCCGAATTTCCTTAAATAAGGAGCTAATAATAGTGCCAATAACACATATCCTCCTGTCCATCCCATTAAGTAAACTGCTCCGTCATATCCTGAAAAAGCAATAATTCCAGCCATAGAAATAAATGATGCGGCACTCATCCAATCGGCTGCTGTTGCCATTCCGTTTGCCAGAGGTGACACCCCTCCTCCTGCTACGTAAAATTCTTTTGTAGAACCTGCCCGTGACCAGATTGCTATTCCTATATACAAAGCAAAAGTAATCCCTACCAAGATATAAGTCCATATTTGAACACTCATAATATATTTTTTTAAAAGTTGTTTTATAATCTTATTTCGATCGTATGAAATAATTAAAGACGTTTCTTATTCCCCCAATACAATCATTCTATTCATTTAATCTTTATCGTACCCATATTTTTTATCTAATTTGTTCATTAATCGAACATATATAAAAATGATTACTACAAATACATAGATTGAACCTTGTTGTGCGAACCAAAACCCAAGAGGAAAACCTCCCATATGAAATTGATTTAATTGATCTTTAAAAAGTATTCCTGCTCCATAGGATACAGCAAACCATATAGCTAGCAAAATAAATAAGTACTTTACATTTTCTTTCCAGTAGGCACTGGCTTTTCGTTGTTGTTCTGACATGATTATATTTTTTTTAGAGATAGATCATTGCTTGTAGGGTAACATAGCTATTTGAGTCATTATTACCGTACTTTGTGTTTTGATATTCTAATGTTAATTTAGAATTATGTCCACTTATATAGGCATTAGCTCCTACTCCAAAAGTGGTGGCATTATCATCTATAGCATCAATTGAGCGTAAATTAAAAGATGTATATGGTTGAAATTTAATTTTTTTATTATCATTTGGTATCAAATATCCTACATGGCTATATATCATAGAACCTGTTTCATAGGTTTGTCCTTGTGTATAATTTTTTCCATAATCATTATTTTGATAGGTTGCATATGCAGTGATTGCTGATCCGTTTTCTCCTAGAGGTGCATCATAAAATGCGTCTACAGCAAATACCGCAACATCTTCTCCTTCTAGAGCTCGTGTTGAATTGAGTGATACACTACCTTTTGGGTGATAAAAGAACCCTGCTCCTACATTAAACACTTTTTTACCTCCCAAGTAGGTTCCCACTTTATAGGGTAAGAAATTCGATTCTTGATCAAAGAAATTATAATCAAAATAACCTGCAAAATTCTTCCCTGCATCTTTAGATCCTAATAGCCTTCTTCCTGCATATACTGCTGGACCATTTGCTACTGGTTCTTCTTCTGCCTGCAGATTATCAGTAATCGACTCATTGATTGCTACTCTATATTGTAATTTACCAAATGATCCTTTGGCATAAATTCCAATATGTCTTGCAAATTGATCAGATAACCCAATATTAGCCCATGACTGTCTGTTATTATCCAGTGTCATCATATTGAGTGTACTTTGATTATTAAGTCGTGAGATACCGTTCCAATAATGAAGTCCTGCCCCTATAGCATGTTTTGATCCTAAGCTGTATTGAGCCCATACATCATGAAGGAATAATTGCGAACTTTCTCCTTTTCCTACTGGATGTTGATTATCTGCATTCAAACTATTTATTCCAAAATGAGTAAGGATCAAAAAGTCTTTATTGATCTGAGAATACATAAGAACTCGAGCTCTTCGTATACTGAAATCAACATTACTTTCGCTATCAGGAACATCATCTGTGTATTTGGCCCAAAACTGAGCCCAAGAGATTACCCTAAAATATTTTGAACCATCCTCATTGAGTTTTACTTTTAGTCCTCCTGTATAATCTGGAGAACCTTGCGAAAAAGCTGAGTATGGAATCAAAAAACTACCTAAAAAAAGTAGTAATATGAAGTTTTTCATAATTTAAGAATTTGATTTGTAGAAAATGAATTGTACTACTTTATGTAGTGTTGTGCACTTGTTAAAATTCTAAAAATTATGTGTGGCAGTAAAAATCAGTATAGTTATTTGCTAATCACTATAGTTATTCTCTAAAACGCTCCCATTTAATAAGCATAAACTTATCTCCCAACTCTGTTACTACAACTCCTGCTCCTTTTATATTATCAGGTGATTGAAAATAATTTGCTAACTCAAATGCATTCAAAATCTTATAGGTTGAGTGATACTGTGAATTGTATGGTCGCTTAATATTATATTTTTTAACCCAATTCATAACACTGACATGAGAGATTCCTAGTATTCGTTCTATCTCACGATATGTAAGGCCTTCTAAATAGAGTTGTAGTGCTTTGTTTACATAATAGTCATCTATTTTTTTACCCAACTTGTTTACCGTAAAGTAATAATTACATTTTTTGCAACGATATCGCTGCCTCTTATTTATCACTCCACTCTTTATATTGTCTGACGAACTACAATTTGGGCAAACTTTAACAGTCATATATAGTATTTTTGCATAAATATATCATTTTAGCAATAAAAATATAACAATAGTTTAATATTTATATTGAAATATTACAACAAACAGTTAATTTTTATTGAATATATCCTTTTATTTACACCACATTAATGAAAAATAGTGAATCACATTATGTCAGACGAGTTTATCGATATACTTTATAAAACTGGTGAATACACAGGCATTGTTAAGTTAAAATCAGAAGCGCATCGATTAGGTTTATATCATGCTAGCGTGCATATTTGGTTTTTTACTAATAAAGGAGAGGTATTATTACAGAAACGTGCTAGTAATAAAGATACATACCCTGGTCTATGGGATATTTCTGTCGCGGGTCATATTTCTGCAGGTGAAACTGCACAAAATTCTGCTATTAGAGAAATTAAGGAAGAGATTGGTATTTGTGTATCAACAAATGACTTAAAATATATTCACACCTATCTTAGTAAAAAAAAACCTAAAGCAGGGTTTTATGATAACGAATTCAATCATATATATTTATCCAAACTTCGAGTTCCTACAACAAGCTTAACGCTTCAAAAAGAAGAGGTATCTGATATTACTCTTATTCCTATAGAGAAACTAATTCTTTATCTACAAAACCCAAACTATTCTAAAACATATGTCACGCACACAAAAGATTATTATAATTTAGTTCTTAAGGAAATCACAAATCAATTCTAATAATGTATTTATTAGAATAATCTATTGTAACTTCATAAACCATAATTTTATTATAGTAATTTTGTATTACAATTAAAAAACCAATAAACAAAAACTATGGAAGATACCAACACAAAAACAATCGATGCTTTAAATATTTTATTAGCAGATTATCATATGCATTATCAAAAGCTTAGAAATTTTCATTGGAATATAACTGGTTCGCATTTTTTTGAACTTCATGTAAAGTTTGAAGAATTGTATGAGGATGCTAAATTAAAAATTGATGAAATTGCAGAACGAATTTTAACATTAAGAGGTAATCCAGTAAGTAATTTTAGTTCATATTTAGATTTATCTAATATAAATGAATCAGAAACAACATTAATTGATCAAAAGATGGTAGCTGCTATTTTAGAAGATCATAAGGCTCTTTTAAGACAATTAAAAATCGTAATCAAAGAAGCTGAAAATGTAGGTGATGATGGTACTCTGGATATTACTGGAACTTATGTAGGTGAATTAGAAAAAATAAGCTGGATGCTTAATGCTTGGAATCAAAGAAATTAATATAGTAAAACTATCATATCTTATTCTTTTGACAACTATAACTGTTAGTTGTCAAAAGAATAAGGTAAATCAATTGATAAAGATTACTGATCTATCAAATGATTTACATGAAATATCAGGCATAGCTTTATTGTCTGATCAAAAATTATATGCTATAAACGATTCTGGTAATAGCAATACTTTATTTTGCTTGAATCAAAAGGGTAAAATTCTAAAAAAAATTAAAATTCCCAAAACAAAAAACATAGACTGGGAAGACCTTGCATATGGTAAAAAAGATACTCTCTATATTGGTGATTTTGGTAATAATAGTAATGACAGAAAGAATTTGAGGATTTATAAAGTTTCTCCTCCTTTTTCTGAAAAAACATCTGTATCAAAAATAGAGTTTTCTTTTCCTGATCAAAAAAAATTTCCTCCAAAGAAAAAGAATCTGAATTTTGACGTAGAAGCCTTTTTATGTTTCAATAACAACTTGTATTTATTTACAAAAAATAGAGGAAAAGATAAAAGAGGAATCACTACAGTATATAGAGTTCCTACAGAATCAGGAAAGCACATTGCAAAACTTGTTGGCAATTACACAACTTGTAACGATCCATCTGATTGTCTTATTACTGGTGCTACCATCAATTCTTCTGGAGACAAAATTGCACTACTTACTCATAACAAAATATTTTTACTTAGCAATTTTAATGATACTAACTTATCAGATGCTAACATCCAAAAAATCAAATTATATCACACTTCACAAAAAGAAGGGATTTGTTTTAAGAATGACTCAACACTTTATATCACCGATGAAAAAAAAGGCTTACAAAAAGCTGGGTTATATGAGTATCGGTTTAAATGACACCCCACATCTATTGTTTATTAATATGAATTCTATGTAAGAACTGCAACTATAGTTTTCATAATACTAGGCTTCGGCTACGCTCAATTTTCGAGAAAGGAAGAATAATTTAAATGAATCATAATAACCTGAATTGAATTATTTTTGGTTCAGGTAAAAAATAAAAAAGAAGCCACATTTTTTCATTTCTCATGAAAAAATGTGGCTTCATAAATTAAAATATGCACATCTAACTAAATCAATAATTTTGAAACGAACTCATAACATAAATTTCTAATAAACAAATTTTGTTCTGAGGTACTTCATTGAAAATTAGTCTTGATACAATATATTATTTTTTCACTATATTCTTATAAATTATATTACCATTGGTTAAAGTTACTTTTAAGATGTATAAACCTACTGGTAAATGATTAATACTAAATCGATCTTTATAAAAATATTTACCTTTCAATTTGGACTTCTCTGTATACCTACCTATATGATCTTTTAGCTCCCAGTTTTTCACATGCTCTTTACTACTCACTGTTAACATATTATTAGTTGGATTGGGATACACTGAAACTATCTCTGTTTTTTCTAAAGAATTGGTTTCAACTTCAATGTTTTCATAAGTAATCAATTCTTGTTCGCTATTTGGTTCTTCTCTAGTCAAATTTCTTGCTGAACACCCCTCTATATATGCTCTAAAAGATGATCCTGATCTAGCAGTAAAACCACTTTTTAACTTTATAACCGTTCCTGCATCATATGCTGCTGTTGCTCCACTAAAAATGGTATTACTGGCAGTTATCACGTTGCTTGCTTCTTGGATATCAGTTTGTCCAGAAACTACATTTTGGGTAATTACCAAATCATTCTGACAATTCTGAGCCAACAGTACAGCCTGATATGCATTCACTAAGCCATATCCTAATTGATTATTCCATGTTCCATTTAGACGTCCATTTGTACTAGAATACGTGTATAAATTCGTTGTCACTTTCTGGGCAGATTGTTCGATAATATCATTTACCTCATGAACAGTTAAACTAGAATCAACACTTAACACCAATGCCGCAACTCCTGCAACATAAGGGCAAGCAGCAGAAGTACCTCCAAACCATCTATTATAGTCGTAATTAGAATAATTATTTGGTGGACTATTTGCCCATGGGTTATAGTCTCCATTTCCTGAAACATCTCCTTGTCTGTCTGTTGTGGGTGTACTTGTTCCTCCTGCCACTACATCCAAAGGAGTTCCATAACTACTACCTTTTCTACAATTAGAACACCATGGATCACAAGATTGAGGGATAATATCTATTCTACCTGATCTAATTCCACATCTATCTATTGCTCCTACACACAAAATCAAAGGGTTTGAGTTTGAAGGATATTGAGCCCCATTAACATTATCATTCCCACTCGAAAAAACAACTATACTACCTAGTCCATTTCTTCCATTAGATAATGCGTTATTTACTGCATTATCAAAGATAGAACTCGGGCTTCCTCCTCCCCATGAATTACTAATCACATCAGCTCCATTTTGCCATGCCCAATTAACTCCATTAGCCAACATTTGTATTGTTGTTCCAGAAAAACCTACACTTACAGAAATTAATCCTGAAGAAGGGGCAACACCCGCTATACCGATATTATTATCTTTAACAGCTCCTATAATACCTGCACACGCGACTCCATGTGCCCCTCTTACTTGTGAAGGAATAGTATTAGTTTGTGCATCAAACCCTGTACCTACTATATTAGCCTGAAAATCAGGATGATTCATTTCAATCCCTTGATCCACTACTGCTACATTTACATTGTTGCCTGTGGATATATTCCAAGCCTGTTCTATTTTAATATCAACTCCAGAAATGCCTCCACTTTGACCTGTATTCCTTAATGTCCATTGATCATTAAAATGAGAATCGTTAGAATTTTGTAAATCATGATATACAAAAGCTGGCTCTGTACTTTCGAACCATCCCATTTCATAAAAGACATTAGCAAATTGTATTGCATTTAATTTACTTTTAGGGGTTACAGAAAGTGTAAACCAAAGCGGCATATACTCATTATAACCCAATACCTCAATATCTAACTCTTTTGCTTTTTTATACAAAACATCAACATCATTTTTATCTCTAAGCTTTACATAAAAATTATTTGACAATCCGAATTCTGTTCCTCCTTTAGTCATATATGCTGGAGAAGCCATTAAGACATTAGGTAACTTCTTATAGGATTCAATCTTTTTATAATAATTAGCTTTTGACATATCTTTTGTCATCGATATTTCCATATAATAGCTTTTTATATGTTTCTTATTGGTAGTTTTATCGTCTATCGAAATTACAGTAGCTCTCGCATTATCTTCAGTTATTTCTGTTATTTTTTCTGAGTTACTATGTAAAGATTTAAAAGAATTAATAGAATTTTCTCCTTCAAATGAAATAGAAATAGTTTTAGTGTTTACATCTAAAAAGAATTTTTCTCCTTTGTAATAATAGAAATCATCGGATTTTTCTTGCCCAAAAACATGTACCGTAACAAACAGTAGTATTAAAGTTAGTATTTTATATGTTATATTATTTTTCATAATGTTCTTTATTAAATATTATCATCTTGAAAACAGATATATTATTTAAATTTATTTACTCTTTGATTAATTTGGTCTCTAGCTTATTAATACGTTTTTCTTGTTGAATTATATACAGCGTTAATTCTTCAATTTTTTGAAGTAATTGTATTTGAAACTCACCTATATTAACACCGTTTTTCTCCATTTCTTTTGCTGATGCTATTTCTGGTAAATGTTTTTTGTTTTTTATATGTTTTTCTATAAAACTTAAAGATGGTAATTGATAATCTGATTCAAAAACAAAATCTGCTGTCGGACTTGTTGTCACTATGATTTCTTTGGTTTCTATCTTACCTCTAACAGATATATTATTTGAAAAATTTACTTTACCATCATTTAAAAAAACTGTTTGTTTACCCCAATCCCAATTCCCATTAGTTCTTGGAGCGATATAAAGTGTAGTTCTATCATCATCTGGTGTATGGAAAATCCATGAGTTTT
Source organism: Aquimarina sp. I32.4 (assembly GCF_002924285.1). Classification (NCBI taxonomy): domain Bacteria; kingdom Pseudomonadati; phylum Bacteroidota; class Flavobacteriia; order Flavobacteriales; family Flavobacteriaceae; genus Aquimarina; species Aquimarina sp. I32.4. Next base: position 17,107 of record NZ_PGUB01000019.1, read on the forward strand.
TTCCTTGACTAATAATGTTATTTCCTGAAATGTCACCATTAACAGATATAGTATTTGAAAAATTCACTTTACCATCATTTAAAAAAACTGTTTGTTTACCCCAATCCCAATTTCCGTTGGTTTTTGGAGCGATATAAAGTGTAGTTCTATCATCATCTGGAGTATGAAAAATCCATGAGTTTTTTCCTCCACTGATTAAATCCTGGGCTTCTACTCCAAAGCTTAACCCTAATAATACTAGTATAAAAATTATTTTTTTCATGTTGTGTGATTTTAAGTTGGTTTATTTTTTAGTTTCGATTAACTTTTCTATTTCTAATAATCTATTTGATAAAGATTTTAATTCTTCAATTTCATTAGCTTGCTGTTTAATTTCTTTTTCTTGTTGAATTGTATACAGCGTTAATTCTTCTATCTTTTGTAGTAGTTTAGCATCCATTTCTCCTAAAGAAATACCATTTTCTGTCACATCTTTAGCACTTGGAATATCTTTTAAATGACCTTTTTCTTTGATATGACTTTCTACTTCGATAAGTGTAGGAAGATTATAATCAGTTTCAAATACAAAATCTGACCAACCACTTACTTCTACCATTATTTCACGCGCACCTATAGAGCCTTCTACTGCTAATCTATGTGAACCTGTATTATTGGTTCCTATACCTACTTTTCCATTCGGAATTAAAAACTTCTTTGCTCCATTTTCAAGACCTAGAATAAAATTAGTAAGGCTAGGGTTAAATCCCATATATGCCTTACGCACACCTGCTTTATTTTTCCATTGTGTATAAAGCCATTTATCATCTAGCGTTTGGAATGTTGCTATTGCATCCGAAGCACTCTTGACTGTTAACACCCCTCCATTAAGATCCAAACTTCCATTATTAACAGAAAATTTGTTCGCTCCGTTTTCAAGACCCAAAATAAAATTAGTTAGATTAGGGTCAAATCCCATATAAGCCTTACGTACACCTGCTTTGTTTTTCCATTGTGTATAAAGCCATTTGTCATCTAATGTCTGAAATGTTGCTATCGCATCCGATGTGCTTTTAACTGTTAATGTACCATCAATTGTCTGGTTTTGAGCTTTGGAATTAAAGCTTAACATGACCAATCCTATTAATAAAATCGTGTTTTTCATTTTGTGTAAATTTAAGTTGGTTTTAAAATATTGTGATGTTACATTTTGACATAAAAAAACCCATAACAAAATTCTTGTAAATCTTGATTATGGGGTAATTTTTAATAAATTTAAAATATATACAGCCAAAGAACTTTAGCTTAAATTATGGCTATGTTAATTCATCATATTCATATTTAGATTATCTAATTTAATGATAAATTTCGAATATCTTATAGTAGAATTATTATATTATTTGGAGAATTATTAATTAGATACCCCCTATACTTAAAGAGGCTTTTTTAAACGTAGTAGGATTACTTTATAAGCTCATCCCAAACCCAAAGGTAAGCCGCAAGCCATCATCACTAGAGAATACTCCAAGTTGCCCTCCGATAGTATCAATGGCGTTTATCCATAATCCGCCACCTACAGAATCATGCCATATATCAGAATCTTCTTGATCCATCCATACGCGCCCGATATCATATCCTCCAAAAACTCCTAGTTGTAATGGTAATAGACCAGTTTTGAATTTATTAAAACTATATCGTAAGTCATTACTAAATGCCAATGCACTTTCTCCTGTAAAACGTTCTTCTCTATATCCTCTTAGTCCCTTGACTCCACCAAGATTAGCTGCTTGATAAAATTCAAATTCATCTCCTATATTTATCTCTGCAAAAACATTAGTTCTTAATATTAATTTTCTATCTCTCGTAATTGAATTGTAAAATTCTAATTTTGGGTTGATATATCCATAGGTTTTCTCTGTATCTTCTACATTCATTTTACTCCCACTAACTAGCTCAAATAACATCCCTCTGGTGGGGCTAATCGCATTGTCATAGCTTTCAAACTTATATGTGATTTCCAGGTTTGCAAAATATTTTCTTTCGAAAAAGTCGGGATCTGTAGTAATAAAATTAAGTCCAGAGGTTATCAATCTATCTGGTGTATCTTGAACTTCTACCCCTTCAAATACTCCACTAATAGAAAATTCACTTCCGTAGTTATTTTTTTTAGAAACTCCTATTCCAAAAGCCCAAATACCTGTTTTTACTCTGTTATAATCTAAACCTACTTCATCATCAAAATTTGAAGTGCTATTACCAAATCCAAAAAAGTTCTGAGCAAAATTCTCACTTGTATATGTAGCATTCATCAAAAAATTCCAGTTACCTAGTGCATTGACAAATTCTCCTGAATATGATAAATCATATCCTTCTGTTTGAAAATAATAAGCTGCTCTAAATTTATGTTTACTATGATAGGGTTCATTCTTAAAGCCTTTGACTGTATATACATCTGTAACATTAATATTCAATCCATCATCAGGGTTAAATCCTATAAAAGGGGCTACTGTATTTGTTCTATCTACATACTTAGTATAGTCATATATATTATAGTTATAGATATCACTAATTATAAATTTTGCACCACCTTTCTTTTCTATTGTATTCTTCTTTGATTTATGATCGTATACTTTTATTTTCTTACCATTACTTATAACATACTTATCATTATTTTGCCCTCCAATAATTCTAATTTTTATAGGGTTACGGCCTTTCCCTTTAGTCACAAATTTATCATCATCATCCAATCCATATAGCCAAATTTCTCTTGTCTCTTTTGCATCAAAAGTTCGTTGCAGATAAGGTTTCTCTATCTGCCCTCCTTTTATTCTAGAAATCTTTATGGTGGTGACTCCTTCTCCCCTTTCTATCTCAAAAAAATCATCTTTATCTGTTCCTGTAATAATCACATGCTTAGATAAAAAATTATAATAACGTCTTGCAATATCCTCAATATTATCTCTTCTGGCTTTTAGGTTTTCTTTGATTTTTTCTGCAACTTTATCTCTAAGTTCTATGGGTAATTTGGCAAATGCTTTATCTATATCTACATCAGATAAATTTTCTTTTATATAGTTGGCTTGCTCTATCCATATATTCTTTCCTGAGTTCTGAGTCAATGTTCTGTCTAATGGTAATCCAGATTGATTAATCCACCTTACTTTTTTGAGTTGATCATCATATACCTGAAATTTACGTGCTAATGGAACTACAAATTTTATGATATCTAAGAGTACTCCATCATAATTAGAAAACACTTGATCTCTATCTCTTGGTATGGGCCTGTATATCTTCTCTTTTTCTGTATCAAAACGTGCCCAACGCCATTGATCAGAATGACGATCCCAATCTCCTAATAGCATATCAAAAAGTCGGGTTCTTATATAATGAGCTTCATCTACCTGATATTTTTCGTCTTTTCTTAATCTACTCAACAGATCATCAGTACTTTCAATATCATCGGGTTTTCCAAAAGACACCTCTTCTCCATGCTCTTTTCCTGGGCGTTCTTCTAGAAAATATATTTCATCACCAAAGCTTTCATTATATTTTCCTAAAGCAGCGTGTTTAGGAATATAATATAAACTTGGATTAGCATGATATACTCCAATAGCATCTGCTAGTGGGCCTATTGTCAAAAATGCATATGGGTAACTCGACGTATAAAAATCTGCTAATAATTCTTCTGTAAAAGTACCTTCAAAATCATCATCGAGATAGGTATATTTAAATGCTCCTTTTTGTAAAAATTGAGTTACACTTTTTCGCATTGCTCTAAGACTATACCGTTTTCCATTTTTATCAATAAGTCTAAGAGATCTTGTTACTTGTCCTCCTCCTTGTCTATCAATTGTAAAACCGCCCATCAATGTATCCAAAGTGGCTACAGGAACTTTAATATCTGTTCCGTATATATATCGATAATGATCTCCCCACATCAATTGATATGAATTTGATTTTTTCACTTCTTCTTTTGTATAAATGGAGGTAGAAATTTCTTTATCAAAAGAATCAGAAACATTACTATAATCAAATTCTTCTTTTTTATGATGTACAACGGTCTGATATACTAATTTTGGGTCACTATTATCATCTGCATAAAAACGTACATTGGAGGAACCATCTTTATATACATCCAGGATAGCAAATCCTTGTTTAGGGTATGCAAACAATCCGTATTTCCCTAAAGATACGGGTGATATTTTTGATCCTGAGCCAGAAACAATTTGCTTAAGCCCTTCATTATCTATGTATTGCAATGAGTGCTCATGACCAGATACAAAAACAACTTTATCAATGCTTCTTGTCATCGTAGATAACCTTTTCATTAATTTATTGTAATGCGTATTTGATATGTCTTGTACAGAAACTCCTCCTTGGGATCTTATTAAAGTAGCTAATGATCCTAATACAGGTAGCGGGATTTTTGTTTTTGAAGGGAATATATGCTTCCCAAAATTATTTTTTCCTCCATGTGGACCGTTGGTAAACATGGGGTGATGCATTGCTATGACAATTGTTTTTTTGCTATATTTTTTTAGTTCTCCTTCTACTTCTAATAAAAACTTTTCTCGTGTTTTGATCTCACAATGATCATTGATCGTTGGATTTTTATTCCAATTTGCCAAATACCACTGCGTATCCAAAATCAATAGATGTACTTGTTCATTGATTTCTACACTTTCTATAGGACACCCTTTTGACGGCAAAAAGGCTTTTTTGTTTCCCATTTTCTTTAGTACATACTTCTCTTGTCTACGCAGACCTTCTACTCCATCATTATACCAATCATGATTACCTGGAATAAAAATCACATTCCCTTTAAAGCCATTGATTGCATCAATCTGAGCATCTATTCTATGTTCTCCTAAGGCTCTTTCTGGCTCTCCTTTTTCGGGCATACCTTTTTGATAAATGTTATCTCCTAAAAAAATGAGATCATCATTTTTTGTCACTGTAGTATCTAATACTTTTTTCAAAATAGATAAACCTATAGTACTTTTATTCATTTTGGCATAGCCCGCATCTCCTACCAGATAAAATCTTTTTGAAATTTCTTTATTTGGTAATTTTTTAGGGAAACTTTCGACCTTATATTTAGGAGAGTATGTTGCACAAGAACTAAGTAATAAAGCAACACAAATAATCAGAATCTTGTTATATTTATTCATTGTGTGAATTACAATCTCTTTTTTTTAATTATTTTGGTTATCAAAAAACTATATATATGCTTTCTTTACTAGAAAAAACAGATCTTTTTGTTTCAGAACTCTTTGAAAAAGAACTCCCTAACTCTTGTATTTATCATAATTATGATCATACTAAAAGAGTTTTTAAAAGTACAAAAGAAATCATTGATAGTATTAATATATCTGTCGAAGATAAAGAAGTTTTATTACTCACTGCTTTATTACACGATACTGGATATTCAAAAAGCACAGAAAATCATGAGGAGCGTAGTGTAGAGATTGCTCAAGATTTCCTGATTCAACAAAATGTATCTCAAGAAGTTATAAACAAGACAGCTTCTCTAATCATGGCTACCAAAATGGAGCATGACCCTATAAATTTAATGGAAAAAATTATTAGAGATGCAGATGCTTCTCATTTTGCCAAAGATTATTATACCGAAACTAGTGAGTTATTAAGAAAAGAGTTTCAATTGAATAATGTTTGTAAGTTTACTACCACAGATTGGCTCAAGACTAATATTGATTTGTTTCAAAATAAACATCTTTATTATACTGAATATGCTATTCATAATTGGAAACCTAAAAAAGAGGAAAACTTGGCTAAAATGTTGGCAGAACGTGAACGATTAAAAAAAGAAAAAAAGAAAGAGAAAGAGAAATTAAAAAAGGCTTTGAGAGAAGAGAGCCCTGAAAAAGGAATACAAACATTATTTAGAGTTACTTTAAGAAATCACCTTAAATTAAGTGATATTGCAGATACCAAAGCCAATATATTGCTTTCTGTAAATGCTATTATTATATCTCTAGCGTTATCTAATTTAATACCTAAACTAGACAATCCTTCTAATCAATATTTGATTTATCCTACTCTTATATTTGTTCTATTTTGTATTGCTTCTATAATTCTATCTGTTTTGGCAACAAGACCTAATATAACAAGTGGTGAGTTTACTCGTAAAGAAATTGAAGAAAAGAAGGTGAATTTATTGTTTTTTGGGAACTTTCATAAAATGCCTTTAGACGAATATAAATGGGCTATGGGAGAACTTATGGAAGATAAAGAATATATTTATGATACTATGATAAAAGACCTTTATTTCCTAGGCAAAGTATTACATAAAAAATATAAAATTTTACGAATTACCTATACAGTTTTTTTGATTGGTATTATTACTTCTGTAGTTTCTTTTATTGTTGCATTCAATACATTGCAGTAAAAGTATTTACTACAAAACGTCATTTTATTATCTTTTACAATAATTTAATTTGTTAAATAGCGCTACTAGGTACCTAACTACAAACTAAACCATGTACCTTACTCTGAAGACATTTTTTACGATCATATACTTGACTAAAAACAGATAATCTTATATATAAATTTTCATTATAATATTATATTGATTAACAATTACGGTATGTATTTTTAAACGTAAAATCTTAATAGATTTGAGTGAATATCAATGTACGCAAATATGAATGATTTTTGTCATCACTTTTCTTCTTTGCCTAATGCTGTAGATTGTGATCTTATTGATAAAGGTAAAATGAGAGTTCTTTTTGTCGAACTTGATGTTAATGACTTAAACAAAAAGGAGTATACAAGACTTAATGAAAATTTAATATTGATTCCTACTTCTAAAAAACCTACAATTTCTATTCATAAACATGAAGTGTTATTTATAAAAAGCCAATCATGTATTTCTTTAAGAAATCTTTTTAACACTAATTCTAAATTCATAGGAATATTCTTTAATGAAGATAGTTTAAATTATTTTTTAAAAAAATATTATCCTGAATTCACCAATACAAAAGGAAACAAAAAAGAAAGTGCAATATCTTTGGTAATAGATGATTATTTTGAAAATTTTGTGCTATCTATATTAAATTTGTATAATCTAAAGACTGTATCCAAACATATTCTTTTTCTAAAATTTTTAGAGTTAATGGTGCATCTCAAAAATAGTAATAAAGAAATATTTTCTTTTTTTGATAAGAGTAACCATACTAAAGGTGGATTTAAAAATATGTTAGAAAGAAATATTGATATAGAAACTAATGTGGTTGATTTGATTAAATTGTCTAACATGAGTGCTTCCAGTTTTAGACGCGAATTTCACAAACTCTATAATACTACACCTGCTAAATGGCTAAAGAAAAAAAAGTTGAAATGTGCAGCTTGTTTATTAAAAAACAATAAAAAAACTCCAACAGACATCTATTTTGATTTAGGTTTTGAAAGTTTATCTAGTTTTATTTTTGCTTTCAAGAATGAATTTGGTACTACTCCAAAACAATATAGCATTGATAACGACAAAAAATACCATCATCCTATAAAAGCCTAAATAGGTTGAAAACTTTTATATACTTTTTGAAAATTTTAATATATAAAATAATTGTTTTCGTAGCTACATTTGATTTGAAGAATAAATCGATGTATTATGAGAAAACATATTTTTTTTTTAGTAGTTCTGCTTTTTTCTGTTTTATTTTTTAATTGTAGAAAAGAAAAAACTGTAGACCATAGTGAAGACTATATAGTAATACAGGAAAATGCTAAAAATCTTTTTGGAACATTACCAACTACTGCGATAGATGATAAGTATAAAATTACACCAGAAAAAGTGGCTTTGGGCAAAAAATTATTCTTTGACAAAAGGTTATCTAAAGATCAAAACCAAAGTTGTAATACTTGTCATAACCTAAGAACATATGGAGTAGATAACAATAGTTTTTCACAAGGAGATCTAGGAACTCTTGGAGGTAGAAATTCACCTACTGTACTAAATGCAGCTTTTCATCAAACCCAATTTTGGGATGGTAGAGCCAAAGATGTTGAAGAGCAAGCAGGAGGACCTATTCTAAATCCAGTAGAAATGAATATGCCTAGTAAAGAAGCTTTAATAAAAAGGCTTCTAGAAACAGAATACCCAAAGTTATTTAAAAAAGCATTTCCTAATGATACTAAAGAAACAATTACCTATAGAAAAATTCAAGAGGCTATTGCTTCATTTGAAAGAAAGCTAGTCACTCCAGCAAGGTTTGATGATTTTCTAAATGGAGATTTAAAAGCTTTAACCTCACAAGAGGTTAATGGATTAAAAACATTTATCAGTGTTGGTTGTGCCTCATGTCATTCTGGTAAACTACTAGGAGGAAGTACCCTGCAAAAGTTTGGTGTTTTTCAAGAATATTGGAAGCACACCAATAGTAAGGCAATCGATCATGGAAGATTTGACGTTTCTAAAGAAGAGGCAGATAAGTTTGTTTTTAAAACTCCTTCGTTGAGAAATGTAGAAAAAACATTCCCTTATTTTCATGATGGTAGTGTTCCTGACTTAAAAAAGGCAATAAAAATTATGGGGATCATCCAATTAAATCAGGAATTGACCTATAAAGAAGTTAATGATATTAACGCGTTTTTAAAAACGCTAACAGGAGAATTGCCTGAAGATTTAACTATTGAATAAACCTTTTTTGCATATCTGTATAAGAAATTCATACCCAAGACTCAAAATCATAATAATACAATTACTAACATGAATAAATCTGGCAAAATTATTCTTTTCTTACATATTTTATTACTTATAAGTTGTAGTGGTAAACAAGAAAAAAAAGAACAAATCACAATTGGTACAAAGAACAGTTCTATACAAGAAAAACCTAAAAGCTCTAAAGTTACTACTACAATATTGGCTTCAGAAAAAATAGATTTAAAAAACAAGGGAGTTGGTCCAATCACATCTGTAGAATTATCTTCAGAAATAGATCAGACAATGGTAGATAAAGGTAAAAATACTTTTAAAAAAATGTGTATGGCTTGTCATAAGCCCTCTAAAAAATTTATTGGCCCTGCTCCTTCTGGAATTTTAAAAAGAAGATCTCCTGAATGGGTTATGAATATGATTCTTAATCCTACAGAGATGATAGAAAAAGACCCTATTGCAAAAGAATTATTCATTGAATTTAATAGATCTCCAATGATCAATCAAAATCTTTCTAAAAAAGATGCCAGAGATATAATAGAGTATTTTAGAACACTTTAATACAAGCTAATGTTGACTATTACAAAACTCAACTTATTTTAAAGCAGAATATCTATATTAATAACTAGATATTCTGCTTTTGTATCATCAAAATTAAATATACTATTCGTTTATTTAGAAAATAATAAAACTAAATAATCTATTATTTTGCCTTAGTCAGTGCCATTTTTACAGCAAGCCCAGTTAATACAGAAGCCATAAACCATTTTTGAACTCTTAACCAAATAGGTTTTTTTGAAAACCAGCTTGCCATCTTAGCTGCAGATAGAACAATCAATAAGTTAACAGTAAAACTTATTACTACTTGTAAAATACCAAGTTGAAAACTTTGGCTTAAAATAGAGCCATATTCAGGTTTTATAAATTGTGGAAAAAAAGAAAGATAAAATACTGCCATTTTAGGATTTAGAACATTGGTCATTAACCCAATATTAAACAGTTTAAGAGGTTTATCTGATTTTAAATTTTGGTCTGCATCAAAAATCTTATTTTTTGATTTAACTGTATTATAGGCTAAATACAATAAATACCCCACCCCTAAAAATTTTACAACTATAAAAGCATAAGGAATCGCAAAAAATATGGCAGTAAGCCCAAAAGAAACCATTAATATGTGAAACAAAAATCCACACATTACTCCTAAAAGAGATATAATTCCTGCATTTTTCCCTTGCGATAATGATCTTGAAATCAAGTAAATCATATTGGGGCCAGGAGAAAGTACCATAATCATTGCCGCTAACCCGAATACTAATAAATCGTTAATTGGTATCATCTTTTATTTTGTTTTCAAATCTATTAAAAACTTCTTGTATTTATCTATAGATTTTGAAGAATATTTTTCTGCAATATCAATAGCTTTTATAATTGTATTTTTAGCGTCTTCTAGCTGGTTATCTGTTTCATAGGCAATTGCCAGATCATAATAAGCTTCTGGTGTGTTTGGGGTGTATTCTACAATACGTTCAAAAATTTCTAATGCTTCTTTATTTTTTTCTTTTCTGAGTAATCTTTTTCCACTTCCTTTCAAACTACTTCCACTATTCCATCTATTTGTTTTCGGAAAAATTTGAAATCCATATTCTGTAGATAACTTTTTATAATATGCATCAATATTTGTTAAAGTATTAGTACTTTCTTTCTCAAATTCTCTAAAATCCAAATCCCATTTTTCTTGATCAAAAAATGTATTCATTGCTGATATAAAAGCAGGGATGACAACTCCATAATGCGTTTCCTCCTCGTATACTTCTGATTTTATTTTATAAACATCAGGTAGATCAGAAGGTATTCTATTATGCAATTCTACTAGATTTTCACCAATTTCTTCTGTATCTACCACATCAGACCTTGATGAACAAATGTATAAATGACCTCGTTGTTTTTTCTCTTGTTTAATACGTTCTATAACAGAATCAACAAAAGTAGAATTAGATGTATACCCCATACCTAAAATATCTCCCGCCGATATAGCTATATGTGCTTGAAACAAATCAGGCTCATTACAAAAGGCATGAAGTGGATATGTTGCAGTAACCGATGTTCCTATAACCATCTTATAATTTGCTATTCTATAATTTTCATTTAATATTTTGAATAACTCATTTTTTAAAAAACTTGTAAAATCATCTGGATTTCCATCAAAAGGCATTTGTTTCCAACTTTCTGGCCAAAAATTACTTCCATTGGTATATACTTTTGGAGCATAAAATTTATCAAATCCTTTAGGAAAACTAATTACAATACTCTCTGGCATTCTATCTACAGAACTCAAATGCTTGACAATACCTGTCATTTGATAAAAAAATTCATTTTCTAGAAGAAGAATAATGGGGTATTTATGTTTTTCACTAGTTTCATTATAAGATTCAGGTAAATAAACATTCACTTCAATATTTTGTTCAAGAATGTTAGATTCAAAATTAAATTGTTGAATATTGGCGATTGGTTTACTCTTAATTTCACTTAATAATTCTTGCGAAACTAATGTTTGTATGATGGTAAAAAATAAAATCAACCCAATAAAAATACTTTGTTTTATAATTTTTCTCATATGAATACTTATATCAAATACTAAATATGCTTGAACGAAGTACTTTAAAATTATTCTTATTTTCTGTTAAATTTATACTAATTTAGATATCTCTCATTTTTAAAAATCTCAAGGATGTATTTCAAGTTTCACATGTAACCAACTATAAATAAACTACTTGAAACAACACAACACCTCAAATGGTTTATTATGATTTTTTTCTACCAAAATCTAAATAGTTTCATTTGGAAGATAATGAAGTTCTATACACATAAGATTCATCTTATTAATCAATAAGTTTTCTACAAGTGGCCTAACATCATAATCACTTATTATTCTAAGCACTTTATCTTTATCTTCTAGGTCAAAATTCCAGTAACCATTTTTCACGATACAATCCAAATATTCTGTTAACTGATGAGCGATATACTTATTTTGAACAGATGTTTTATATAAAAAATATAATTTATCTCTACTTTTTGCCATGTTTTACTCACTAAGTGAGATTTTAATGTTTCAAAACTTGCTTCGAAGTTAAAGGTTCTTTTCAAACGAATACTTTCTAGGCTTGTCTTGAGGTAATTTATTTTATTTTTTTAATCTATGTCTAATCCCAAATGTTATATAGGGTTTTGAATTAGAATCAAAATCATAAATTGTATTGTCATCATTATCCCATAATTTATACTCATCATACACAGAGTATAGACCTCGCACTAGTACTCCCCAGTTTTTATAAAACCAATAATTATATTCTATTCCAGCAGAAACTTTTGTTGATACTGCTGTTTTTATCTGCGTTGTTTTGTTATCTGGAACATAAAAAGGTGAATTTATAGTAGCTGAAAAATCGTTTAGGTCTCCTAAAACTTTTAATGAATGCTTAGAATTGATATCATATTGTATATATGTATTAGGAATACCCAAAACGAATGATAGTTTGTCATTTACTTTTGCCATTACATTTACTACTGGGTTCACAGTGGTTTTACCTGCCAGTGTAAGATATCCTACTCCTAATGACACTGAAAAGAAATTATTTGATCGTTCTTTTTTAAACATCTTTTCCATAAAAAGTATTCCATTTATATGTAGGTCATCTGCTTTAAGATTATTTTTGAGGTTAGATATAATATGTGGCATAGCCAAAGCGTTTATAGACCATTTTTCTGAAAGCCTATACCGTATCAAAACACTTAGATTTAGGTTATAAAATTCATCTATAGTATCATTAAATTGAGGGTTATCATAATTAAAATGATGGTAATCTGCTCCAACTGTGGTATAGAACGTAACTTTATGCGCTTTTACTGGGGGAAGCCCTAATCTAATATTACTAAACTGATATTTGTATGTATTATCTTCTGTAATCGAGGGAGTATAATTTAAATAGAACATATTTCTATTTATCGCAAATACCTCTCCGTTTACCTGACAATACATTTTGGAAAGAAAAAGTATACTAACCCATATCAAACTCTTTTTTATCATAATTTCATGTTTTTTTACTGAACACAAAATTAGAGTCAAAATAGGTTCTTAAAATTGCCAAATGGCAATAAGCTTTTATATTATTTCTTTTCTGATTCGACTCAAAGATGAAGGTGTAATCCCTAAAAACAAGGATAAATCTTTAAGAGGAACTCTTTGTATAAGGTCTGAACGTTTTAACAGAGCCAAATATCTTTCTTTTGCATTAAGGGATTGAAAATCATGAATTGCTCGTAATACACTCATAAAAGAATTTTCCCATATGAGCCTACCAAACTTTTCCCATATATGAAAACGATTATATAAGGTTTCCATTTTTTGATGTGTAATCGTATATACTACTGTATCTTCTATAGCTCTAATATAAGATGCTGTTCTTTGCCTTGATTTTATCTTTGAGATATCGGTTATAAATTCATTCTCAAAAGCAAAATATCTGGTTGATTGGATATCATCATCTACATCATAAATTATAAATCCACCTGAGTGGATAAAATAATAATCTGTTACTACCTGACCTCTTTTTAATGCAAATTTATCTTTTAATATCTCACGTTTTTCAAAACAAGAAAGAATAATAGCTAATTCTTCCTCTTGAATATCAACATAACTTTTAATATAATTAGATAGCTTATCGATCATTTTTTATATCTCTTTAAACATATTATCATTTTCTATTTAGCTTTTTGGTTTACAATAGACTTCATAACTCCTATCGCTATTTAGCAAATAAACAATGTTTTTCTTTATAGCTACTAATCCATTTGTAGAAATAAAATCAAAATTTTGATCTAGTGTTCCTCCATCTTCAAAAAGGATATTTTTTTTGTCATTATCTTCTAAAACTCCTATTGATTTATCTAGAAGAGTTAAAAAACTAGTACATTTAAATTTACTGTCTATTAGTTTTACACCATTTTTATAGTAGCTCCATGTGTTATTTTTCAACAATCCAAATACTGGATAGGTATAGTCAAATTCTGAATCTTCAGAGGTTTGCAGGTTGTTATAATCAAAACTTACTAATTCTTCTTTTTTGATATTGGTGACCCCTATTTTTTTGTTTTTAGAGGCTATTATAAATTTGTCTTCAACCGCAAAAATCGAATCATAGACAGGCTTTATTATAATATCTTCATTTTTTTTGATCCCATATTTACTATTCTTCCCTTTAAATGCATATAATTCTGGTGCTGCTGGTTCTTCACACGATGTATATGAGCTTTGCTCTGCCCTATCAAGATTGAACACATTAGTATCGTCAAAAATAACTATGTAGGATTCATGTGCATATGGTGCTAGTTTGAATGTATTGTATATTGGTGCTACTAAAAACTTACCATTTCTATCAATCACCCCATATTTTCCATTTTCACTTACAATTGCACTTTTTTCAAAAAAAGGATATGCTTCTTCGAATCCTTTTAGAAATATTTTTGTTTTATTAGATGCATTTACATAATATATTTTTCCGTTTTCGTACTTGGTTTTGATCTTCTTATTAGCATATGGTAATTGTGCAACCAGTACCTCAACCTTGAAATTTTTAAGTTCTTGAGCTTTTAAAAGGTTAAAGAGTAAAAGTGTTAATATTACTATTTTGAATTTTATCATTTTATATGATTTACAAAAGATCTTTAAATATTCTCTTTATTCTTTTTTTAATATATTTTTCCCGATTCCCATTGCATATTTTCCTAAATCAGTAAGGTTTGTATTGCTTAAAATAACAACTGTAATTCGTTTGTTCAGAAAATATGTCCAAATCGAGTTTGCTCCCATGATACTCCCAAAACGTTCCATTACTTTTAAATCTTCCTTTCCTCTAATCCAAACTCCATATCCATACTCATTCAACCCTGGAGTCAACATTAGATCAAGTGACTCCTTCTTAAGGAGGTGTTGATTAAATAGTGCATTAGAAAATTTCATCAAATCATTAGTACAAGAATAAAGATTGCCTTCTGCATACCAATTCTCCATATACACAGGTAAATCTGGCATCAAGTTGCTCGATTTATTACTACTTAAATAGGTGCTAGCAAGTTTATCTACTATATTTTCTGTATGTAATACACCTGTGTTCATCATTTTTATAGGTACTAATATTTTCTCATGTAACACCTCTTCATAAGTTTTATTACGAAGTTTTTCTATAATCTTACCCAAGACCATATATTCAAAATTATTATAACTCCATTTTTCTCCAGGTTCATTTACAAGAGAATCTTGTTCAAAAAGACGAAGTAAGTCATCTGATGCATTTGGTTTCTGAAGGTATCCTAACCCATATTTAAAAGCATTCTCTAAGCTTGAAATTGTATCGATTTGTCGCATTCCAGAAGTGTGATTCAAAAGTTGATGAATCGTTACTTTATCTCCTGCCTCTCCTTTATAATCTGGCAAATAGGTATTAATTGTTTGAGAAAGATCTAATTTTCCTTCATCATATAATTGAAGAATTAAAACCGATGTAAATGCCTTTGTTATTGAAGCAACTTTATAAACGGTTTCATTTGTAATTGGCACATTAAATCTTCTATCTGCAATACCGAAGCTTTTATGACATAAAATGGTAGAATCCTTTTGTACCAAGATAGTACCATTAAACTGATTGTTTTTTGCATAAGATTCTATAAACGAATCTATGTCATTGTCTTGACTTACAATTGAATAACTTATAGAAAAGGTTAATAATAATAGTAACACACTTCTCATTCTACAAATCATTATAAGTTTTAATTTATCATTATTACACAAATAGAGTATCTACTTATGAGTAATTGTATCTCTATAAAAATGAAATTTGATTTCATCTTCAATACTTTCTTTTTCTTCTTGTATCTTAATAAAATCCATATCAAAATGCCCCTCAATCCATTCACCAGAAACGGTATTATATTTATAGTCTACAAAAATTACTATTTTACTTTTAGGTATATTTTTATATTTGTTATACTCTATAATTAAACTAGTTCGATTTCCTCTCTTATCATATCCATACTTATATATTTCATCTGTTTTATTAACTGTTTTTTCTATTAAACGATTATTGCTATCATATTTATAACCTATGGCATCATATAAAGATCCATTCTCCCAGATAAGGTTTCCTTTTCTATCATATTCTTTTTCTTGAAACCAACCATCATTTACACCATTCTGTTTCCTTATCGATTTATAAGAATCATTTTTAGAAAACTTAGTAAAAACCTCCCATTCTGGGAGTAAAAAGCGGTGGTTTAAACTTGACAAATTATCAGTTTTTGTTTCAATCGTTTTTTTTTCTATTTTGGTATTTTTATCAGGATATGAATATGTATAACGGGTTTGATAGAAGGTTGAATCATTGAACTCACAGTATTCATCTACTTCTGATAGTTTATTCTTTTTATAGAAATATGTTCTTACAGTAGACTCTTTTGAATAACTGTTCTTTTTTATTACAATAGAATCTTTTCCAGATTTTGTAGGTATACTTTTTTTGTTCCCTATTCTAGAATATATTAATCTACCTGTTTCTGAAAAAGCGTAAACTGATTTATCATTCGTTATAATATACCGCTTGTCTGCATCAATTTTAACTTCATACTTCTCAGACAAGTAAGGTTTGCTTTTATTGAATTCTACATAAATTTCTAAGGGAGCTATTTTATAAACATTTTCAGTTTTATCTAACTGAAGAATTTCATTCTTAAGTAAATACAATGAATTATATGTTTGAGAATAGATAGAAGTCCCTAATATCAGTATACTAAAAATCACAAATTTCTTCATATCAATAAATGAAACTTATTTTATTATTGAATACAACAAGAATGTTATTATTGGTAAGCAAAATATGTCTATTTTATTTATGATTTTAAACAACTACTCAATTTAACTCTTTCATCAAATCTTCATAAGTATAGTATTCTTTTTCATTTGTATGATATAGAATATTTACTCGTAATGCTTTTAATCCTGTTACTCCCTGAAGATCATCTAGCTCTACTATTTCAATTTCTTCTTCTAAGAACTTTTTAGATTGTAAGAAATTAATGTATTTGATATATTCTGTTTCATCAGATCGTTGTGAGTATACAATAACCAATTTTCCTTTTTCGGTAATACGTCTATCAGTACCTTTTATTTTTGATTTGTCTACTCTCTTTTTTACAACTTCATATCTTGCATTATAAGTTCCGTCTACATCAAATCTTTTTTCATCCATTCTAAACCTTACAGATAATGAAGAACTAAATACCAATACCATAGATGCTACATCTAGTGCTACTGGCAACTCTTTCTTCATCTGGTAGTAGGCATTTTCCATCTCACACATTACTTGCAATTGCCACAACCTTAGGTTATACAAATACACTTTATTAAAACTATCTTGCTTTGTTATAGATTCACCTATATACATATTATGTTCTACTCCATCAGACTTAAAACGCTCAAAATAATGTGGATACATACCTTGTGCTTCATCTTGCTTTTGGTCTAATAAAGCTGCCATCTTTTTATTGATTAGCATAACAGATTCATCATATGCCTTACGATGCTTATATACTGTTTGTATAACGGTATCTAGTGTTTCATTATATTCATTGATGAGTGAATCTAATTCAACATTTTTTTGTTGAAGATGCTTAAATAAAGGGGTTATTTCTTTTTTTATAAAATCTAGAATCTTTTGTTCACTATCTACTTGTAACTGTTCTGTGATAGAATCAATATAGCGACTCGTTCTGTATTTGAGTTGCTCATAAATTGGTAATGAATCTGATTCCATCAATTTATCAATAATCTTATAAATCCCTTTAAGTTGTAGTACTAAATCTTTTTGCACGGCATGATTACGTGCATCAGAAGAACCTTTTATATCAATCTGCCCATATAATGGGTATACATTTTCAAAAACAATTTCTCTAAATGAAACTGGGTTTTCATCTACCATAGCACGCATAAAACGTCTGGCTTCTTGTTTAAATTTCCAGTGTACACTTGGATGTATTGATGTGCATTCTTGTTGAATTATCAGTTCTAATTCATTTTCGGTTTTGGTTTTAGAACGCAACACAGAATCTACCAAATAAGGCATTACATCTTGTAACTTATTGGCATTTATACTATTTAATTCATGAATATTTGGCGAGACTATTTCTAGAATCCCTAATAACTTACCGTCACTTTTTATAGGAGCCAGTATTGCGCTATTTATATTTTGTGCAATCAGATTTTTATACATCTGCTCATACACTCCAAGCTTTTGATGCTTTTTTACATCAGAAATTGCAAAGTAGGTAGATTCTTCAAAAAGATAATGGTAGGTTCCTTTACACAATGCTGTATTACAACATTCAGAATATCTATCATGTAGAATATAGCTATCTATATTTTTAAAAGGAACTCTTTCTAATGTCCCAGTTTCATGATTATAATTTGAGAAACCAACTTTTATCTCATACAAATTAAATATGGCTCTAAAAATTTGCTGAAAACTTCCAACAAAATCACCTTGTGTTTTATCATATTTTATCAGACTTGTCTTAAAATCAGATAGTGATACATCTGCAGTAACATCAAACATATTTGCAAGGACAACTCCTTTAAAGATCCAACTATGAGGTGGAAATTTCTCTTTCCAAATATCAATATTATCAAAATTATCCAATAATTCTGCTACATCTTCTTTTGTAATATCTTTGGCTTTATCGGTTTTGATAACATCAATAAAATCTCCGTTATACATAATTCTATAATGCCTCATTATTCCCATAGCATCAGGAATATCATAGAAAAAAGGCCTCTTAAAATCAATGTTATAATTGTAGTAACTACCTAAAATAATACTGCACCCCATAATATAATAATGATCCTCATTCATATTTTTGATTTGAGGTTCAAAACCTTCTCCTGCAGCCTCTATAATATTTTTATAACGCTGAGATGATTTGAGTACGTTATTATGAAACGGGATCGTAGCAATCTTAATTTCATTATTCTGTAATATTTGAGCAAAAGAATCCTCTAACACCAAGTGAATCTGTGGTATTAATTCCTGCACTCTCTTTTCTTCTCTTATTCCTTCTTCCAATTCTGGATATTCTTCTATGATTTTTAAAATCTGCGAAGCTCTGTTTCTAAGAAGTTCATTATCGCTTTTCAGCAATTCCCTATATTGTTCAATAAACTTAGAAAAGCTAATCCATATGTCCATTGGAAAATCTTGCCCTAAAACCCTCATACCTTATTATTTATGGTAGTATATAAAAATAACACAAACCAAATTCTATCCCTAGATTTTATTAACTAAGTTAATAAAATCTCTATCAAAAAACTACTTTTAATAAATACTAATAGAAAAAATGGGGTGCAAAAGTAAGTTAAAATTGTTTTTTACTCGCAATCTTAACTAAACATTCATATTTATTAAATACTTGATTAGACTAAAAAACCATGTGTTTGTTACAAAAAAACTTCACTATTTCACTATAAACATAAAAACCAACAAGATACACGTTAATAATTCTTCCTTTATACAACGTTAATTATTATAGTATTTATCTTGTATTTTTTATTTTTACGTCTAATAAATCCAAATACTATGAAAAGAATTGCATTGCTTGTTACAACTCTCTTGCTTGTAGCTTGTCAAAAAGATCAAAAAGGATATACTATTACTGCTGATGCATCAGGTTTTGAAAACGGAACCGCTGTATATGTCAATGCTATTAGTCAATCAAACAGACCAATAATCATTGACTCTACGGTTATACAAGAAGGAAAATTTCAGATTACACTTCCTGCTCCAGAAAGCAACGACTTCAATTACCTTACTTTCAAAAACTTACAAGGAAACGTGTTATTTTTGGCAGAAAACAACCCTATTGAGATGACAATCTTTAAAGATAGTATGCGTTCTTCTATTATTAAAGGAGGGGCAGAAAATCAACTATTTTTTACCTATCTGAATGCGCTCAAAAAATATAATAAAGAAAAAACCGAGTTAGATACACAATTACATATTGCTTCAAAATTAGGAGAAACTGAAAAGACTTCAACAATTGCCGCCCAAAAACAAGAATTAATTGAGCAAGAAAAACAGTTCAGAAAAGATCTGGTAAATAAAAATGTTAACTCTCTGGTTTCTGTTATGGCAATAACAGACCTGTTAAAACTTAAAGCCTTATCTGCAGAAGAAGCAAGGCAAAAATTTACCACTATCAATGATACTATTAAATCATCTAGGTTAGGAAAAAATCTGAACCTGATTATCAATAATACGATGACTGCTTCAATGCAAAAGAAAACAGATATTGGTTATGAAGCTCAAGATTTTTCTGCTCCTACTCCTGATGGTAAGCTACTTTCTCTTAAAGAATCTATGGGTAAAATTACTATCATAGATTTTTGGGCTTCCTGGTGTAGACCTTGTAGAATGGAAAACCCTAATGTGGTAAAATTATACAAAAAATATCATGATAAAGGGCTTAATATCATAGGAGTATCATTGGATAAAAAACAACAGGCCTGGACCAAAGCTATTGTAGATGATAAATTAGACTGGTATCATGTTTCTAATTTACAATTCTGGCAAGAACCTATTGCAAAAGCATATGGAGTAAGATCTATTCCTGCAACTTTTATCCTTGATGAAAAAGGAAATATTATTGCTAAAAACTTAAGAGGTCCTGCATTAGAAAATAAAATATCAGAATTATTAGAGGAAAAATCTTTATAATCTTGATTTTGATATAAAAAAAGGTCGCTTTAATAGCTACCTTTTTTTATATCAATAGTAATCTTTCTTTACTTTACAACTTTCCTAATCGTTGTAGAACAAAAAGAATAAGAATAGGAATAGCTAATAATCCTGTCATCAACAGGTTTTCTTGAAACACCCAAGGAGCCAGAATCAAAGTAATTACATAGCCTCCTACTGCTCCACCAAAATGGGCATCATGTCCAATATTACCCAATCTCTTTTTCATTCCAAAAATAGAAAATAACAAATACCCTATTCCAAATATGTATGCTGGTATAGGAATTGGAATAAACATCAAATAAAGACTCATATCTGGTTGAAATAATATACCTGAATATATCACCCCAGAAACTGCACCACTAGCTCCTACCGCGCTATAATGATACTCATCTTTATGAAAAAATAGAGAGAATAAATTACCAACAATTAAACTCCCAATATATACGATCAAAAACTTGACATTTCCCAGAAAACCAATAACAACAGGTGCAAAAAAATAAAGCGTAAGCATATTAAAAAATAAATGCGACGTATCTGCATGTAAAAACCCTGATGTCAACATTCTTACTTGCTCTCCTCTGCGTATTCCTCCGATATTAAATTTGAATTTTTCAAAAAATGAAAAGTCATTAAATCCCTTCAATGACATCAATACATTAGCTCCAATAATTACAATCAAAACTATATCAAATCCCATCATATACCTATATTTTTTCTTCAAATATACTACATATTTCACCCTATAAAAACACAACCTGACAACCTCCTCTTGCTATTAGCAAAAGTTTATGAAAAAAAAGAACTAATAATTTTATATTTGCCCCCTTAATTTTATTTTGATGCAATTACTCGTATATCACTTGGTGTACCCTATATTTTGTATTGTTTCTAAATTTCCTTGGAAACTACTCTATTTCTTATCTAGTACAATTTATATCATTGGATATTATATCATTGGATATAGAAAAAAGGTGGTTACAAAAAACTTAATGCTTACTTTTCCTGAGAAATCTATCTCAGAGATTCACACTATTCGTAAAAAATTCTACAAACATATGTGTGATATGTTTATGGAGATGATAAAATCACTTTCTATTTCTAGAGAAGAAATGACCAAAAGATTTACAATAATTGATCCACATACTTTCAAAGAGGTACAATCCCTCAATAAAAGTATTATTGTATTAATGGGTCATTATGCTAGTTATGAATGGGCTATTGCAGCGCAATTTGTTATGGATTTCCCTATTGTTGGTATCTATAAAAAAATTAAGAATAAATATTTTGATCAACTGGCACATCGAATTCGTGGAAGATTTAGCACCCGGTTAATCAGACATCAAAGGGTAATCAAAGAAATAACTCGAGATAAAGTACATGGCAAATTATGTGCTTATGGTTTATTATCTGACCAATCTCCTAAACTAAAAAACTCTTTGTATTGGACTGATTTTATGGGAATCAAAATTCCTGTTATTACTGGTGGTGAGGTATTAGCCAAAAGACTAGACCTACCAGTGATGTATCTACATGTTGAAAAAATAAGACGTGGTTATTATCAGGCAAAATTTATAAAGATAAGTGATGCCCCAAAAAACTGTGAAGAACATTATATAACAAAAACATATCTTACGCTACTAGAGAATCAAATTAAAGAAAATCCTGAATTTTACCTCTGGACTCACAAACGATGGAAACATATGGACGCAAAAATACCTAAAGGAGCTATTGTAGAATAAAAGAGGATACATCTCTATCTATAAAACATTTTTTACTTTTTATGCTTTAATAATAATTGGTTGGGGTATATTGCCAAAGCACCTATACTTTAGCAAACCAACCCCCATTCTATGCAATTTATAACCTACTTCTTAGTATATCCCATTTTATGGGTAATATCTAAACTACCTTGGAAGATTTTTTATGCTTTTTCTAGTTGTATTTTTTTTATCCTATACTATATCATACGCTATCGTAGAAAAACGGTAACACAAAATCTTCAATTAGTTTTTACAGACAAAACTCCTCAAGAAATTAACGAAATAAGAAAAGGATTTTACCTACATATGTGTGATATGTTTCTTGAAATGATTAAATCTATTTCTATTTCTGACAAAGAAATGAAAGAACGTTTCAAAGTTACTAATATGGATAAGGTATATGAATTAGAAGCCAAAGGAGAGAATATTATGGTTTTTATGGCTCATTATGCCAGTTATGAATGGTCAAATGTAGTAGATATTCAAACTGATTTTCAGGCCGTAGCTGTATACAAGCAAGTAGGAAACAAATATTTTGATCGATTAGTTCATCGCATTCGAGCTCGCTTTGGTTCACGATTAGTAACCAGTAAAGAAGCTATGAAAACAATTACCGAAGAAAATCTATCAAAAGATAATTTACATATGTATGCACTCATATCTGATCAATCTCCAAAAATTTATAATGCTACTTTTTGGGCTGATTTTATGGGGATCAAAGTACCTGTTTTTTTGGGGGGAGAAGTATTATCAAAACGACTAGGTTTGAATGTTTATTATTTAAAAGTTGAAAAAGTAAAAAGAGGATATTATGAAGCTTCATTGGTTACTCTAACAGAAGATTCTAAAAATTGCGCTGATTATTCTATTGTTCAAAGTTATTTAAAAGCTCTTGAGAGTCAAATTTACAAGAATCCTCAATACTATTTATGGTCACATAAACGATGGAAACATCGCAATGCCACCATTCCAGAAGGGGCTACAGTAGTTTAAAGCTACATGTGTTTATTATTGCTAAATAAACTTATCTTTGTGAGTTTTTAACTATCTATATTCATGCAATTAATTATATACTGCTTAGTTTACCCTATAATTTTGGTAATCTCTAAACTACCATGGCGATTATTTTATCTGTTCTCTAACTGTATTTATGCTTTGGTATATTATGTTATCAGATATAGAAGAAAAACTGTAATAGAAAATCTAACTTTAGTTTTTCCAGAAAAATCTAAAAAAGAAATTAACCATATCAGTAAATCATTTTATAAGCATATGTGTGATATGTTTTTAGAAATGACAAAATCACTTTCTATTTCTAGAGAAGAATTAATAAAGCGCTATAAAGTCGTAAATCTTGATGAATTTCATGAATTCGAAAAAAAGAATAAAAGTATCATCACACTCATGGGGCATTATGGCAGTTTTGAATGGTCTAATGCAGTTGATCTAGTATCCTTAAATCCATGTGTTGGGATATACAAACAAATAGAGAACAAATACTTTGATCGATTAGCACATCGTATCAGAGGTCGGTTTAATTCTAGGCTTATACCTAGTCACAAGGTCGCTAGACAAATTATCAAAGATAAACAAGAAGGTACCGTTTGTGGATACGGTATGATCTCTGATCAATCCCCAAAAATAGGTAATGCAAAATATTGGACTGATTTTATGGGGGTAAAAGTGCCTATTTTTTTAGGAGGGGAGTTTTTGGCACAACGCCTTGATGTTATTGTATTATACCTTCATGTCGAAAAAGTAAAAAGAGGACACTATGAGGTAAAATTTATCCCTATCTCAGAAAATAGCAAAAAAGAAGAAAAATATTACATCATAAAAAAATATTTAGAATTACTCGAAAAACAAATACGCCAAGAGCCTCAATATTATCTATGGACTCACAAACGTTGGAAACATAGAAATGCTCAAATACCTGAAGGTGCTATTGTAGACTAATGCCAAATTAATCATCAAGTTGGTATAAATGTTCTTTTGGTTAAAAGAACTAATAAATTAATAAAATGTCTAAAAAAGTAATTTCTTTATTTTTTATAGTTTGTATTTTTCTAGCCATTTTTTGGTTGCTATTTGCAAAACCGTTTGTTCATAAGTTCAAAAATGACACTAATCATAGCAAACAGCTTTCTTATTTTGAAAATATAGCGCATCCTATAAAAACAGAACAATTATATTATACTGATTTTTTTGGAAATTCTTCTGGAGCGGGTAATCATTGTGAACATCTCTTTTTAGAAATTAGAAGTTATACAGCTGGCAATGAAAAAATTATAAAAAAATATTTCAATAGCGAATACCCAAATATTAGATTAAATTTTATTACTTCAATAGAACAATGTTGCCAGACAGAAGACAAGTATCACGCCTTTTGCGATTATATAGGCTTAATAACTAATGATCAACCATTTTTTACCATAAAAAATTGGAAAAATAAATTTCCTATCTATACTCTTGAGTATAGTGTTAATGGTAAACATATGGCTGATAAGCGATGTTATTAGATTCCACCGTTTTATAAAACAAACGTAAAGAAGAGAGGTTTTTGTCTCTCTCTTCTTTACTATATCATGCAACAAATAATTCTGTATTTAAAAACATAAATAAGATGAGAATTACCCTTTTTTATAATTACTATTCTTTAACACGACCTCTTTATTAGCTCATAATCCAGATTATATATGTATATACCTATACATTCAAAACCCAGATACTACTTGTATTTGTTGTGATTGCTCCTCTTACTTTATACTATAATATTAAAAAGAGACCTCGGTTAACTCCACTAACTATTGTAGCCAATTCTCTTATTGCAATCATTTTGTGTGTTGTACACGGCATCTTTATGGAATTCCGATATTTATATTATTTTAAACAACATTCTTTGATATAAAATGTATTTTCAATCTGAATTTACTTCCTTATACCTGTTACTTCTGTTTAAAAGCTAAATCCCAGCAATCTCTTTTAATGTAACAATAGTGTCCTCTGCTAATTTATCTGCTTTTTCCTGACTCAAAGCTTCTGTATAAATACGAATAATTGGTTCTGTATTACTTTTACGTAAATGTGTCCAGCAATCTTCAAAATCAACTTTTACTCCATCTACAGTAGAAACTTCTTCTGAAGCGTGTTTTTTATGAAAACCTTTTAAAATACTATCTACATTCAACTCAGGGGTTAATTGAATTTTATTTTTACTCATAAAGTAAGAAGGATAACTATTACGTAACTCACTCACGCTACAGTTTTTCTCAGCCAAGTGGGTCAAAAACAACGCTACTCCAACCAATGAATCTCTTCCGTAGTGTGATTCAGGATAAATAATCCCTCCGTTACCTTCTCCTCCTATAATAGCCTTATTAGCTTTCATCAACTCAACTACATTTACCTCTCCTACTGCACTGGCTTCATATGTTCCGTTATGTTTTTGGGTTACATCTCTAAGAGCTCTACTAGATGATAGATTAGAGACAGTACTTCCAGGTGTTTTTCCTAACACAAAATCAGCACAAGCAACTAGCGTATATTCTTCTCCAAACATTTCTCCATCTTCACTCATAAATGCCAAACGATCTACATCGGGGTCTACTACTATTCCAAAATGTGCTTTTTCTTTAACCACCAATTTTGACAACTCAGTAAGATGTTCTTTTAGTGGTTCTGGATTATGAGGGAAATGCCCATTTGGTTCACAGTACAACTCTACGACCTCAACTCCCATTTTTTTAAGCAATCCAGGGATTGCAATTCCTCCTGTAGAATTAACACCATCTACCACAACCTTGAACCCAGATTTTTTTACTAACTCGGCATCCACCAAAGGTAACTTTAACACCTCTTCTATGTGTTTATCTATATAGGTGTCATTTACCTTAATACTTCCTAAATCATCAACTTCTGCAAAAATATAGGAATCATTTTCTGTTATCTCAAGAATTTTTTCACCGTGTGCCGCATTCAAAAACTCTCCTTTATTATTTAGTAGTTTTAGTGCATTCCATTGTTTTGGGTTATGACTAGCAGTCAAAATTATACCTCCATCAGCTTTTTCTAATGGTACTGCTATTTCTACTGTTGGTGTTGTAGAAAGCCCTACGTCTATTACATGAATTCCTAATCCTACCAAACTATTCATTACTAATTGCTGAATCATTGAGCCAGAAATTCGAGCATCACGTCCTACTACTACTATAGGATGCTCTACTTTGGTTTCGTTTTTTAACCAGCTTCCATAAGCAGAAGCAAACTTTACTGCATCTATTGGGGTAAGATTCTCTCCCACTGTTCCTCCAATAGTTCCCCTAATTCCTGAAATTGATTTGATTAATGTCATTTGTGTTGATTGATTTTTTCTATTTCAAACAAATGTACAAGATTATAATAAACAGGAATAGTTTAGTAGGTTAGAATTTTATAAACAACTATATAAATTGTTTCTTCTTACAAAGAATAATGCTCAAAAAGTATGTATCTGTAATTATCTACAAGCTAGTACAATTCATTTTGCACCTTTTCTATACAACCTCTATCTGCTACAGTAATATAAAATGTTGTAAAATCATTACTAAAAGTAATATTGGTAGGCTTCTTACCTTGAAGCTTAATTTCTTTCAACAATGTCCCTGCTGGAGATAATATAACTACCGTTCCTTTATCATATCTACATACATACAGATTACCATTACTATCACAACGCATTCCATCAAGACCAAAATCATCAAAAGAGTATAGTTCTTTTTTATTTGCTACTGTACCATCTTCAAGAATATCATATTCCCATATTTTACGTTGTACAGACTCATTTACATATAACTTTTTACCATCAGGACTCACTTCTATTCCGTTAGTAGTTCCCATATCACTTTCTAAAATTTCAAACCCTTTTTCTTTGGTTACTTTCCAGATATTTCCTGTTCCTTTTTTCCAGTTAGGATCACTAGCATAAATTATACCCGATGGAGAAATAGCAATATCATTAGGCTGATTTGCTTTTGGTTGATGCGCATATATCTCAACCTTTTTAGTACTCAAATTTACTTCAAGGACATTATGATTCGTATAATCGGCAACATACATTATTTGTTCTTTTCCAAATCTGATTCCGTTTCCAATACTACCATTGGGGAGTTCTACAAACATCGATACTACTCCTTCTGGTGTCACTTTGCCTATAGTTCCTTCTTTTTGATAGTTTACAGCATATATATTCCCTTTATTATCTGTAGCAGGTCCTTCTATTCCTGCGGTAAACGTATTAGGCTTTGTAAAATCTGTACTATTAATTTCTTTATTACAAGAGATGCATACAATGATCAACATCAAAAAATAAAAACTTCTAGTATACTTCATTATTTATTATTTAAACTTAAGAGTGAGTTTACTAAAATAATTTTTTTTAGTTAATATATTTTCTTTTTTTACAAGTACTTCTATTTACCATATAAACAACAGTATTTAGTCGATATTGGTTTATAAAATTGTATTTTAACCCAATGAATTTTTTAGCACACATATATCTTTCTGGTGAAGATTCTCAACTCAAAATAGGTAATTTTATAGCTGATTCTGTAAAAGGAAAAAAGTATTTGGAGTACCCTACTCGTATGCAACAAGGTATACTACTACATCGCAAAATTGATTTCTATACGGATACACATTCTATTGTAAAAAAAAGTGTGTCTCGTTTATTTCCTAAATACAGACATTATAGTACTGTAATTGTAGATATTCTTTACGATCACTTTTTGGCTGCTAATTGGAGTGAATATTCCAATATTCCTTTAGACGAATATGTTGCTAATTTTTATGATTTACTTCATAAAAACTATGAACTTTTACCAAAACCTATCCAGCGTTTTCTACCATATATGGTTGAAGAAAATTGGTTGTTAAGCTATGCTACTGTTCAAGGAATTGGTTCTGTATTATACAGAATGAATAAAAGAACTAAAAATAAATCTGGGATGAACTTTGCTATTATCGAGTTGGAACAATATTATACTGATTTTGAGAACGAATTTCGCTCTTTTTTTGAGGAACTAGAACTCTATACCAAAAATGAAATACGGTTATTATGAAGATAAACTTTACCCTATACCTTCTCTCTTTTTCTTTTCTCGCTTTACTTTTCTCTTGTAAAAAAACAAGTATACCCATACAAAAAGAAGCTGTTATTGGTCTAATTTCTCAAAAAGCTATGGTAGTTTCTGCCAGAGAAGAGGCTTCAAAAATAGGTAGCGATATCATGAAAAAAGGCGGTAATGCTTTTGATGCTATGATCGCAACAGAAATGGCTCTTGCAGTTGCATATCCTTATGCTGGAAATCTAGGCGGTGGTGGTTTTATGGTATATCGTAGTGCAAATGGCACTATTGGTGCTTTGGATTATAGAGAGAAAGCCCCCTTGACTGCATCAAGAGATATGTATCTAGACGAGGATGGAAACCCTATCCCAAAAAAAAGCCAACAAGGAGCTCTGGCTATTGGCGTACCTGGAACAATCGCTGGAATTTTTGCAGTACACAAAAAATTTGGAACACTCCCTATAGAAGAAATTCTTTTGCCTGTTGTAGCATTAGCGAATCGAGGTTTTGTTGTCACCAAACAACAGCAACAACGCTTTGAAAAACATAAAAAACTAATCCTAGAGGTAAATCAAGACACTATTCTTTTTGCTAAAGGTTATAAAGAAGGTGATACTTTAAAAAATATACAACTTGCCAATACTATTCAGCGACTCATAAAAAATGGTAAATCTGAATTTTATACTGGAGAAACAGCAAAAAAACTAGTCGCTCGTATACAAGCTAAGGGAGGTATTATCACTTTAGAAGATTTGTCTAAATACGAGGCAAAATGGCGACAACCTATACGTTTTGATTACAAAGACCTTTCTATCATTTCTATGTCTCCTCCTTCTAGTGGAGGTATCTGCCTTGCTCAAATCATGAAAATGATAACACCATATGATCTCCATAAATATGGGCATAACACCCTCAAAACTATTCAGGTTATTACTGAAGCAGAACGAAGGGCTTATGCCGATCGTAGTTTTTATCTTGGTGATCCTGATTTTGTAAAGATCCCTATAGATACGCTTATCAGTGATGCGTATCTTTCTGATCGTATGCAAAGTTTTAGCTTTGATAGGGCTACCTCATCTTCTGATATCAATCATGGGAGTATCCCAGGGTATGAAAGTGATGAAACTACACATTATTCTATTGTTGATCAATTTGGTAATGCTATTTCTGTAACCACAACCCTTAATGGTGGTTATGGCTCAAAACTTTATGTTCCTGAGTTAGGTTTCTTTTTGAATAATGAAATGGATGATTTTAGCGCAAAACCTGGTACTCCTAATATGTTTGGGTTAACAGGATCTAAAGCCAATGCTATTGTTCCTCAAAAAAGAATGCTGAGTTCTATGACTCCTACAATTGTAGAAAAAGATGGTAAATTCTGGATGTCTGTTGGTACTCCAGGAGGTTCTACAATTATTACATCTGTTTTACAGACGATACTCAATGTAAAAGAATTTGATATGACTATGCAAGATGCAGTAAATGCACCACGTTTTCATCATCAATGGTTACCCGATGTAATAGTACTAGAACCCAATGCTTTTTCTACAAAACTTATAGATAGTTTACAGCAAAAGGGGTATCAAATCAATGAAAAGGATTCTAAAATTATTGGAAAAGTTGATGGTATTCTTGCGCTACCTGATGGTACTCTAGAAGGGGGTGCTGATCATAGAGGCGATGATACTGCTGTAGGGTTTTGATAGTATGTACTGTATTCAAAATGTTTTTTTGCAGAATACCACTTTCTAATGGTAGTAAATATTCCAGATACCATTGTCAAAATCTACTTCATGGATAGTAGTCTCTATTTTTAAGTTCCTTTTATTATCAGTATCAAAATTAAAGTGTTTTAGTAACCCTTTGCATATATGCATAATATTACTAGAATCAGCTACCGCCAATAATGGCATACCTTTTTCTGTTTCTATATATCCAGTAGCATATTGCTGGTAGTTAATAGAAATAATTGAATGATAAGCTCTTCTTTTTCCTTTTTCTACTAAAAAATAAAATCAGGAGTAAAATTAACCTTCTGTTTTTCTTGGAACTTCTTAAATCTTTTTATTTTAAAACTTTGATTACAAACAATCTTATCATTTTGATCTGTAATCAATACTGATGTTGTAGTTTTATTAAAAACTGATATGGTTTCTCCAATTGACACCAGACAAAGGTCTTTACCTCCTTTTATCGTTTTTTTTAGTTTTTGGGGGGTAAATCTCATAAACGTAGTTAAGCTATCTACCCGATGAGGATTAGAATTTATTTTGCATCTAAACTCTGGGGTTAAAACAGTGTGTACAGCATTTTCAATTAAACTAGGATTCATATTGTCTGAATATTTAAATTTCGAAAAAATCACTACTCTAAAAAGATAATTGTAGTAAAAATCGCATTTTATGGGTACAGGTATAACCTTTTACGATAACTCGCATTATAAGAAACCCTCGATTATTTTACTCTACTACTATATTGTATATATCCAAGAATGTCATTTTTTAAAATCGTTAACTATGAGAAAACTAACCATTAAACTCATAATATTCATATTTAATAATTCGCTTATGTTGATCTAAGTTTACTGTAAAGTTCCCTCCATATAAATTCCCTGGACTACCTTGTAAATTTCCAAACAAGTTATATGTATTTTTAATCTTTTTTAAGGCATAAATAGTAATCGTTTCTAACTCACTATAATAAATATAATGCTGCATATTTCCTTTTTCAATAATAGACACTACGGTACAAAAATTCTCAGCAAAATAATCCTCGGTATTTGTAATAATAAGAGTTATATCTAAACCTTCAACTTTATATACTTTTTGATTATATTCTTTTTTTTGTTTTAGCTTTTCATTACCGAACGCAGATTTGAATATACAAGAAGTTAGATTATTTATATTTACTTGTTTAGACTCATCTATTCGTAAATCAACTTCGTTTAAATTTGAGGGTATAGAATCTATTTTTCTAGTTCCATGAGAAAAATTATAATTGACATCCCAATTTTGATCCACTAGAATAATAGTATTATTGCAATGATTTTTTCTATAACTATAAATACGACTAGAATGAACGTAGCCAACTAATCCATAAGAAGTTTTAACTAATCGCCATTTTGATTTTTCCCCCATTGGAAATGCAAATTGAAATTCCTCTCCATCCATTATTTTACCAATAACAGAAAAATTAGTTCCTTTCCCTTTTCTTATGTTTACATACCCATCTTTATCGTTAATAATTCCTTTTGAAATACGATATTTTGGAAATTCAAAAGTTTCCTTTTCAATTGTTTCTTTTTTCTGAGATTGCTCAGTTTTAGCATCCAAAACCACCCTATTATCATTTTTTTTCTGTTGCACCTGTTTTTGACAGCTAATCAAAGTAATTAATATAATAAAACAATATTTTCTCATATTTAAGTTATTTTTTTATCCTCCAATCAACTCTATATTAACACGATACAATTAGCACGACTTGTCGTTAAATGAATACAACTCAAAAATATTTTTGTTCTATAAGTTAGACGTACCAGCTAGATGTTTTTTACACCCTAAAACAATAAAAAGGATAAAGAAGAAGAGGTTGCCTTTTAAATTCAAAACTTTAGTCATTAATCAATTTAACTCTACTATTGTGTATCCACCCGTTCTTTCCTTTGAAAGAAACATACCACCATCCCTCTTTATAAAACTCTCTTATTGTTTCCTTGCCTTGCGTATGCAAGTAGTTAACAAAAAAACTACTGCTCTTTGATTTTACCAGAATCAGAAATATGATATTCTTTAATACTTTTATTTACTATTTCTCCGTTCTCATAACTAGTAGTCGTTGTAATAATGGTATAGTCTGTTTTTATTTCAAATGATGTAAGTTCTTTATAAGCTTCTTCATCTCCTGGTTCATACCATTCACCTTCAACATACAAATTTGATAATATTTTATTTTCTCTAATCGTTAAAAGAAAAAAACGATATGGAAAATCTCCACAATCTTGTGGGACTAATATTATTTTAAGGTTACCTTTATGTGGTAACTCTATATATCTTAGTTGTTTTTGATCACATAACCAATCTTCTGCTCCTAATAATAAATCCTTCTCATATATTCTATAATCTATATTATTAATATTTATTTTTGAACGATATAGTATTTTGTTTTCTTGATTTTTGGATGAACTATACTTTAAAGGAGTACTTCTTGATTTATTTAATAAACAAATGACAACTCCATTATATTCAAAAAACAAATATTGTTTCGTAATAAAAGCCTCATTAAAAATATTTTTTAAAATTGAACTAGGTTTATGAGTGTTTTTATTTCGTATGTAAGTTACAGTATCATTAAGATTAGTATTAAATTCTTTTTTTAATAAACTTTTGTAATAATCTACCATATATGGATATTTTAAAAACTTTTTAGTTTTTATCTTACCTCTATAGATAGTTTCCTCTCCAATATCAGAAATAAAAATCATGTCTTTTTCTATATAAAAAGATAGGTTTTTAAATTTATTCTCAACATCCTTAATCTTCTCATTTTTTTGATTACCAATAGGATATACTTGGTAATATCTCCATAAATCTGACTGGGGATAACTATTAGTCTTAGCTGACTTTTTATTCAACGAAGGTAATCCCGATATGTTATCTTTATTCTGTTTGCAATTTATGAATATTAAAAGAGTAAGTAATGCTATTAAATTAAACTTAGTGTGTTGAATCATATATATTATTTTTAAACATATTTATTTCTGCTTTTCTTCTAGAAACTAAACCAGAAAGGCCATTGTTGGTTACATCTGAAAATTCATCTGCTCCCTTAGAATAATTCTCATCGTTTATATATGTTTTAATTTTTGTCTCACCATTATTTATTCCTCCAACATTTAGGAAATTAGCCCCAGCATTAAATAATAAACTAACAAGAGCATCAAATTCATATTGATATAGATTAACATTTATATCTCTATGAATAGCATTTTCAAACTCTGTTAATCTTTCATTGAATAATTCCGATGCTTTTTCTTCACTAATCCCATCTTTAAATTCACCTGAAAGTATAATGTTTTCACATTTATCATACGTAATTAAGTGACCATACCCGATAGTACAATAACCTTCTGCATCATTATAAGCATGTGCTTTAAAGGTTTCCCAGTCTTTTATGAATTTTATTCCTTGCTCACTTGTTTTTAACGTTTCAGGGTCAACTCTATTGTTAATTGCATCTTGTTTATCAATGTCTTTATTTTTTGGGAAACAATCACATGTATTACTGAAGTTTTCCTCCTTAGCAATTGCTATTATTTTATTAGTATCAGTTATTTTTTTTACAAAAAAAATGTCTTTTAGATATACTTGATCAAATTCTCTTACATCATAATGAATCCAAGAAGTTGCACCTATTTTCGTAGATTCTAAATTAAAAATATTATTTTGCCCTGCTTTCCAATCCCATTTAGCTCCTAAATATTTATTAAATATTTCTTTCCTTATTTTTTCCATATCAGAAACATTTCTAGTTCTGATTCCATTTTTGTTAAAATGCAAATCTAGAGCTTTACCCATATGGTTTGTTGTATTCCTATTATTTTGCTTATTATTTTCATGGCAACGATATCCTGAACTT
The DNA here is from genome assembly GCF_002924285.1 of Aquimarina sp. I32.4. Taxonomy (NCBI): domain Bacteria; kingdom Pseudomonadati; phylum Bacteroidota; class Flavobacteriia; order Flavobacteriales; family Flavobacteriaceae; genus Aquimarina; species Aquimarina sp. I32.4. The sequence continues at coordinate 51,089 of NZ_PGUB01000019.1, forward strand.
ATCTTGTTTAATGAATACCCTAAAGCTTTTCCTTCTTCATGGTCATGCATATAAAACATGGCTGCTCGTAGAGACCATATTAAGCTTCTGTGGATACCTGGGTATTCATATTTACGATATGCCTCTTTTATAGAACTATCTTGTTTTTGCTCTGGGTACAATCCTTTTCCAAAACCATCACAAGTACCACAATTACATTTGATTTGATCAAATTCAATAGTATATTTTTTTTCAAATTTATCAATAGACTTTAGAGTATCCCCACATATTTTGCCAGTAGGAGTAATCTTCATATAATCTTTTTGAAATTGTTTGATCATGTCTTTGGTTCTTATAGTAAAACGCTTGGAAGGCACATTTCCTCCAAAACCACATAATCTTATATTAATTTCTTCTATAAGTTTATTTTCTGCACCTAGCTTAATACAATGTTTCCCTTCACATGAATTTGTTAAATCGACATTTGCTCTTTGTACCACCACAGGGCTCACACCATTTTCGAGTCGATCTCCTTTTTTATACGCTAGTATAGAGCCTTTATAGATTTGTTCTTTTCTAAAAGCTGCCCAATCTGCTTTTTCTACCCCTATATAAAAATACTTACCCAGCATGTGTAGGTCTCGCCACCATCGGGATTCTACTGTAAAATCAAAAGTAATTCTACCCTCTGCATCTACAGTAAGATCCTTAGAAAAAACTTTAGGGTCTCCTGTAGCGGCATCTATATAGAGTAGTTTTTGGGTTCTGTATATATCTACCTCTAGCGATTCGCCTATCATATTTACCGTTTCTACCACTCCTTGCACCGTAACGCCATAGGCTACAGGTTTGGCTCGTAATCGTTTACCATTGTAGATAAAATAGGCATCTCGCACCATAGGTTTATCGATAATCATGAGTCCTTTTTGTGGATAGAAGGCTTCGTTCTCATTTTTGATAGGTTCGTCTTTTCCTTTTATTTTGAAGAATAACTCCTGATCTCCACTTTTTATTGCCGTCTTATATCGATCTGTCATTCTAAACTCCTGCATAATCTTACTGTGATTATTAGCCTTACAGTTTGTTATGGTAGTAATATGAGCTTTTTTGGTATGTACTTCTATATCTACTGTACCCCCGTGATAACTTTGTAGCTCTGCATAGATATAGGAGGTTTCATTGGCAAATCCTGTGCGGGGTTTTCTTTTTTCGTTTTTATACCTCCATTCTGCTTTGACCACCGTAGGCTCTGTAACTTTTATCTTTTTTATAGTTCTTGATGCTCTACCAGATTTTACTTTGCCTATCTCTCTAATATTCATATAGGCTTCTACATAATAAATACCTGTTTTTGGTGGGGTGTCTAGTACAAAGGTAGCTCCTGTATGCCCTTGGTATTGGGCTACCTCATTATATTCATGATCATAAACGATCCATTTTACAGCTTCTTTTTCTGTTTCTAGTGCAGGAGTTATGATAAACCCACTATTGGGGATAGAAAAAGACACCTTATCATTATGTAGTTTCATAGAGGTTTTATCTGCCTGTATAGCAGTTACATAATTACCTCCTATGGTAAGTGAGGTGCTTTTGGTTTGTGTACCCCAAGTGGCACTGATGGTATATTTTCCTTTTTCTTCAAAAACAAGGGTTTGCTGGTATGAGGTTGCTGTTACAAAATTTTCTTGCACTACTTGCTCCTTAAACACCTGCCAAGTGACTCCTGTTTCTAGTGTCTCAAAACTCCCTAAATTGGGAGTAATGCTAAAGGTAGCACTCTCGCCAGAGCGTATTCTGTTTGCGGTACTTTTTTTGACAGATTGCAATGACTGGTCTTTGATCTCTATCTCTATACGTGCAGGGTTATTACCCCCAGCACTGCTACCATAGGCTTCTATAATATATTTCCCGTTTTTTGATATACGGGCAGAAAAGTCTTCGCCCAAATCTACATGCTCTTGTATTGGGGTGGCTGTCTGATCATAGATTATCCAATTTACTTTATCTTTTGGGGCATCACCATTATACCATTTTGTTACTTTGCAGTGTATCCATTCATCTTTTAGAAATGCTTTTCTACCTGTTACAGTGTTTATCTTTTTTACACCTCTTCCTGTTTGATCTTCCTCGTCATCATCGGTAATGCCACCCGAGATAATTTCTATCTCGGTTTCTGTAATCATTGGGTTTTGTATAGCGGCGGCAGTAGTATTTGCATCTGCTATTTGCTGTTCTGTTATTTCTGCGGGGTCTTGCCCGTGATCTTTTATATCTATCAGCCCTCCCATGATACACATAGCGGTAGAGTCTTCGGTAAGGATTTTACCACCGTTACCTAATTCTACCCCCTCATAGGGGTCATCCCAGCCTTGTAATACAGGTTGACATGGCAGATTGCCCGATGAACTTGGTTTTAAGGTACATTTACCAAAAAAAGGTTTGTTAAAAGGTAATGGCAACTCCATATTGCTAGCAATGAGTTTTTGACTGCCTGCATTATCATTGATATAAAACTTGGAGTGTGATAATACCTGTAGCTCAACCTCTGTAGGGGACTCACTTTTGTCACACCCGCATTTTGCGCCATGGCAAACCAGTTTTTTTGCAGTAGATTCTTCTGTGGTTTCTTCAGTTTCTTCGTCGCTATTTTCTTCTGTATTTTCTACCGTTTCTGAAGTGTCTGCCTGATCATTGTTTGTTGTATCAGAAGATGTAGAGGAAGAGCCATCGCTTGGAGGGTCTGTTTCTTCTGTTTCTGAAAATATATTTTTTAAAAACTTCAACATATCCTAGTTTTTTTTAATGTGTAGTTGTACCTCTTTTAGAAGTTTTGTGGCTACCGTAAATTGTTGATTGCTTTGTATCGTATGTATCTCGCCTGTTTGTTGATGGATCATACTTGTACCATTGAGTATCGCATGCATCTGCGCTTTTGTACTATTTTCTATTGCAATGCCTTTTCTTTTACAATATTTTTGTAGCATTTTATAATCCTGATTAGAGAACTGTGCGGTGCCTAATCTAGAGATCGCAACTAGTGATGCATCTTTTTGGGATGGTGTATCTTTTATAGCATACTGGATATCAATTCCTGCAATGTGATTTTGTGAGGTAACTAGCTTTTGTTTTTCTGCTATATTGGTATAATATCCCCCAAAAAAGACCATCAAAAAAGGATCGTTTAGCAGATTTTGAAACAACACATCTTCTCGCATTATTTTTTGATGGGTTGCCAGTATATAATTTGTTACAGAGGCTCCTGTATATTCTTTTTGGAGTTTATTTTTTATAGCACTCCACTTATTTTGCAAGGCTTTATAATTAATAAGGGCAATTGGTTTTCCTGTTACTCCTACTTGTAATTTTATGGTGTTGAATACACTACTTATTGTATAGGTAAGCTCTTCAAAACCATCTTTGGGTGGTTTATTATTAACAACGGGAGTGGTGCGATCAATGGTATAAAAAACTTGTTGTGTATCTTCATTCTTATCACATACTACAGTGGCTTTATAGCGTATATTAGTAGTGCTTTTTTGTGGCAGATACATCGTTGTATTGATCTGTACATTATATCCTACAGGAGCTTCCCATTTTTTTTGAGTAAGTGCTATCTCCTGTTCTTCTTCTGGTAAAAAAGATAATGCCATGATGCCTAAAAAAGTTTTACCTTATCATTACTTTGTACATCTACTTGCTTGGCACTGGCTAGTTCCAGATTCTCCTCGGTACTATCTACTCGTATTTTTTTGGCATTGGCTTCTATATCCTCTGATTGCAATGACATTTCTTCATCTGCCAAATTGTGTATGTTTTTGGCGGTTACAGAAACATCTTCTCCTGCATTTACATTCACACTATCACTTGCTCCTATGCTTATACTCTCGCTAGCATTGAGTTCTATGTTTTTGGCTACAATACTCACATTCTCTGGGGCTGAGATCATAATGCTTTTTCCTGCTGTATCAATCTGTATGATATTATTGTTCTTATCGGTAATAGTAATCATTTCTGCGCCACTGGTATCATCTAGTTTTATAGTATGATCACTTCTGGTTCTTATAGCTTTTATATTGTTATTCTGTGATTGCCATGCTGATGGATTTTGACTACCATTATACAAAGCACCTAATACAAAGGGGCGTTCTGCATTACCGCCTTCAAATCCTACCATTACCTCTTCATTGATCTCTGGGATAAAATGAAATCCTTTGTCTGCGCCTGCATGAGGAGTCATCATACGTAACCAAGGAGTACGCTCACCTAGTGGCTTCTGCCATGCAAATTGTACTCTAATTCTTCCTAATCCATCTGGGTCGGAATTCTCTACTACAGTAGCCGTTTGTGTTTCACTTTT
>NZ_PGUB01000020.1:0-55287 GCF_002924285.1 Aquimarina sp. I32.4
TACCTGATTCATATTCTTTATAAACCAGATTTTTGATAACCGCATTATCAGCATCTTCAATCCATTGTCCATATTTGTGGCAAACACGCTCTATTTGCTTGGCATTGACCCCTGCACCTGTCAAATTATTGATCACATCTTCTGCTTCACTAAATACCAAATACTGACCCATATAGCACATGGTTTCTTGAGCCAAACTACTAATACCCATAAAACCTGGGGATTGAGCAATAACATGAGACTTGCAGGATTCTATCTTTCCAAATCTGGTTTGTAGTTTTTTTTTAAGTTCTTGCTCTTGGGAACACGACCAACAGATAATTGTAAAACTTCTTGCTCAACATTTGACATCATTGCAGCGTACGTAGATTCGTATTGATATCCATTCTCCATACGAGAAGGATCAGATAACCATTGTTCAAAATGTTTGTCGAAGATTAACGAGGCTTGAGTCTTTATATCCATTAAATATGTTTCTAATAAAAGTACTAAATTTTAACAAAAAGGGAAATTTGTCGTACACCCGTTTTATTTAGAATCAAATGAGTTAAAAATATTTATTATGATATGTAGCCCTTTTGGATTTATTTTTCTGGTAAAATACATGATAGCTAAGACATTAGTCTTGAAAGCAGAAGAATTTGAAGGTTTTTGATTTTGATAGAATAGAGTTGTTTTTGATAATTGTTCTTTTTTTACGTTATAAATTAGTATTTTGTATACTATTTTATAATTCATTGCGATTTCTTTGAGAAAAACAGACGTCACATACTCCTTTTTTCATTTTGCTTGTTTGGTAGTTGTATCAATAGCTATTTTTTTTAATAAATGGCTGTTGGTCTATGTAAAGCCAGTTGTGCCAATAGCATTAATAGTGTTGTACCTAAGGTTTGTTAAGAAGCCAGATTTTTTATTTCCCTTAAGCATGGGAGTAATTACAGCGATTAATGTTTTTATTTACTTAGATTTTGAAAAACACTACACTTTTATTGCCATATTGACTGCAATATTTTATGTGCTATGCGTGTTATTGCTTAAGAAATTTATAACTAAACGAGATATAAAACTGAGACTGTTGCTAACACCACAAGTATTACTAAGTATAATGCTAATAGGATATCTTATTTATTCTTTGATTGAATTAGTGTTTCCGAAAATTATTAATTCTCTAGAAGAAGTCACTCTTGTAACAATAGCTCTTCTTCTTTTTGTTACAGTTTGTTTTTTTATTTATTCAGCAAATCGATTCGAGAAATCAATTTACCTTTTTATAGCAGCTTGTTGTACTTTGTTTGTAGATGGTCTTTTGACTATCAATGAATTGTATTACTATAACAAGGTGTTTACAGTTCTTATTAATATAACAGAAGTCATAGGGCTTTATTTTTTAACTATATTTTTTATAGAAACAAAACTGTTAGATGAAAAATATGTAGATGAAGAATATTTTTAAATTTAACAAAAAATACTATGTTGTTTAATTATGTGATTTTTCTTTTTTTCTTAAAGTATACGAGATGATTTTAATTTGTAAAATAGCTACATTTGTGGTCTATCAATTTTTTAGTAAATGATTTTAAAAGGCCTTAAAAGGAATGCAATAAAAAAAGGTGTAGAAACGTATCTGAGTAAGAGAGACGGAAAATCTCAAAGCATTTCTAATCTTAAGACACTTGCAGTTCTTATCGATGCATCCCAGTCAATTAATGTTGTTTCATTATTGAAACTAGCTAATGAGTTAGGGGTGAAATCTGATAAATTAAAGATAGTAGGGTATAAAGAAGATTTGAAAGAAATTGAAGATGATAAAGATACGACGTATTACAATGATAAAAGCTTTGGAGTTACTGGTGCTGTAAAAAGAAAGTCTTTGCAAAATTTCATAAATGAAGATTATGACGTGTTGATTAATTTTTATGAGAAAGATGCAATAGAATTAAACTATGTAGCGGCAGCATCCAAGGCAAAATTCAAAGTAGGTTTTGCAGCAGTAGATAATCGTATTAATGATTTGATTATTGGAGCAACTACAAATGATACCAACCTCTTTATCTCAGAACTAAAAAAATATTTAAAAATTTTACAGATTATATAGTATGAGTGATTTTTTAAGAGGTACAGGTGTAGCATTAGCTACCCCTTTTAATAAAGATGGTTCAATAGATTATGAAGGAGTGACGTCATTAGTTAATTTCTGTATAGAAGGTAGTGTAGAATACCTTGTTGTATTAGGAACCACAGGAGAATCGGTTACGCTCTCCAAAGAAGAAAAAAAGAAATTAATAGGACATATTGTTGCGGTAAATAACAAACGACTTCCTTTGGTTCTTGGGGTAGGAGGTAATAATACATCAGTAGTGTTAGAAGAGGTTAAAGAAGTGAATTCAGATGATTTTGATGCAATTCTTTCTGTAGTACCTATGTATAATAAACCTAGCCAAGAAGGAGTATATGAGCATTATAAAGCTATAAGTAAAGTGTCTAGGTTGCCAATTATACTCTATAATGTACCATCAAGAACAGGCGCTAATATGACGGCAGAAACTACTTTACGTCTAGCGCAACTGGATAATGTAGTAGGTGTAAAAGAAGCAGTGGGTGACTTTACGCAAGTTCTTAAGATTATTAAAGATAAGCCTGTAGATTTTAAAGTAATTTCAGGAGATGATGCCTTGGCATTACCTGCGGTGACTGCTGGAGGAGATGGAGTTATAAGTGTAATAGGGCAAGGATTTCCTGTTGAGTTTTCAGAAATGATACGACTAGGATTATCAGGAGATATAAAAAAAGCATACAGTATATTGTATAAGCTTATGCCTGTTTTGGATTATGCATTTGAAGAAGGGAACCCAGCAGGGATTAAAAGCATATTAAAAGTAAGAGGAATATGTGATGATCACCTTCGTTTGCCTTTGATTCCAGTTTCTTCTGCTCTAGCAGAAAAAATTAAAGCATATATTGCGCAGTAGTATTTTTCTTAAAAAATAATGGCAAAAAAGATAAAAGATCCAGGAGTAGGTAAATCCTCAAATCAATATGCAAAACGATTTATCAACCCAGATGGATCTTTTAATATTAAACACGTTAATAGATCCGTTTCATTATCTGAAAGTTACAACTATTTGATTAGCATTAGTTGGACTCGTTTTTTTCTATGGGTAATATTGGGATATACCTTGATTAATGTGTTTTTTGCAATTATTTATACATTTTTAGGTATATCTCAGATAACCGAGCCTACGGGAGATATTTTTAAAGATTTTTTGAATGCATTTTTTTTCTCGGCGCAAACAATTACTACAGTAGGGTATGGGGTAATGGCTCCAAAAGGACTTCTCTTTGGTGTTATATCTTCCTTTGAAGCGCTTATAGGGTTGTTGAGTTTTTCATTTATCACAGGGTTGTTATATGGTAGGTTTTCTCGACCAAGAGCAAATATTAGATTTAGTAGTACGATGGTTTTGCGAGGACATAATGAGAATGATTGTATTATGTTTAGATTAATGAGTAGAAATACTAACGTAATGATTCGTCCACATATAGAAGCGACACTTATTTTATCTCAAAAGAACCAAGAAAAAAAGTATGTTAATAATTTTTATAACCTCAAGTTAGAACGAAACTCAATTACATACCTGCCAACAACATGGACAGTAGTACATCCAATTAATGAATCAAGCCCTTTAAGAGATTTTAATAGAGAAGAGTTGAAAAAAATAAATGGTGAGGTATTGATATTGGTAAGTTATTATGATGAATCTTTTGCACAAGAAGTACACCAAGTACATTCTTATGTTTTAAAAAACCTAGAACATGATCAAAGATTTATTCCTGCATTTTATTATGATGATGAAGGTTATACGATTCTTGATCATGAAAACCTTGATAAAACATACTCAGATAAAACGACTTAAGTTTTTGTAGGTCGTTTTTTGTGTTGTGAATATTGATGGGTTTTGCAACAACTGCTTAATTATATAGTTATTGAAATGAGCTAAAATTGTTAATGCAATAGACGCTTATTATGTTTATTAATAAAATTTATCGATCGATTTTGTGGCAGTAATATGTTATGGCAAGTGAATAGATGAATTAAAGTTTTTGTAATACGGCAGAAATACATACTTTTGCCAGATGTTTTTTAAGATATGAAGAAATTACTGTATTTACTTATTTTTGTATTGTTTTTAGGGTCTTGTGGTGAATACCAAAAAGTATTTAGAGGAGAAGATTTACCAGCTAAATATAAGGTTGCAGAAGAGTTGTATAAAGAAGGTAAGTACAAAAAAGCTTTGAGACTTTTTGAGCAGATAGTGCCACAGTTTAGAGGAAAGCCTCAAGCAGAAAGAATTATGTATTATTATGCTGATACATATTATCAATTAGAAGACTTTTATTTATCTGGCTACCAGTTTGAAAGATTTGCAAAATCTTACCCGAAAAGTCAGAAAAAGGAAGATGCAGCTTTCAAAGGGGCAAAAAGCTATTCTCATTTATCACTACGATATAGTTTGGATCAAGAAGATACAGATACTGCAATAGAAAAATTACAAGCTTTTATCAATGAATATCCTGAAAGTGAAAAACTCAAGGAAGCCAATGATTTGGTAGCAAAGCTTAGAGATAAAAAGGAGAAGAAAGCTTACAAGATAGCAAAACAATACCATCATAGAGAAAAGTATAAAGTAGCTATTTATGCATTTGACAACTATTTGGGAGATCATCCAGGTTCATCTTATAGAGAAAAAGTATTGTATTATAAGCTAGAATCAGAATATCTTTTGGCAATAGGAAGTTACCAAGTTTTGGTAGAAGAACGTTTGAAAACTGCTCAAGGATATTATAATAACTATAAGAAGTATTATAAAACTGAAGGAGAATATCTGGAAAAAGCAGATAAAATAGGAGAAGATATAAAAAATAGATTAGAACAATTTAAATAAAATATAGTAGAAGATGGATTTGAAAAAAAGTAATGCGCCGGTAAATACAACGACAATTGATAAAAATCGAATTGATCAGCCAACAGATAATATTTATGAGGCAATTTCAATAATATCAAAAAGAGCTACTCAGATCAATACAGATATCAAAAAAGAGCTTCTTGAAAAACTTGATGAATTTGCTACTTATAATGATAGTCTAGAAGAAATTTTTGAAAATAAAGAGCAAATAGAAGTTTCTAAGTTTTATGAAAGATTACCAAAACCACATGCATTAGCAGTTCAAGAATGGTTAGAAGGTAAAATATACCATAGAAACACAAAAGTAGACACCGAATCACTATAAGTCGATGTCTATTTTAAGCGGTAAAAAAATTCTAATAGGTGTAACCGCTGGTATTGCTGCGTATAAAACAGCCACTTTGGTGCGTTTATTTATTAAGTCTGGAGCAGAGGTAAAAGTAATTATGACTCCTGCGGCAAAAGACTTTGTCACTCCGCTTACCCTATCCACATTATCCAAAAACCCTGTACATTCTACTTTTTTTGATGAAAAAGATAAAGACGCAGTTTGGAATAACCATGTAGATCTTGGGTTATGGGCGGATTTGATGCTTATAGCACCAGCCACAGCCAATACGATGTCAAAAATGGCAATGGGTACTAGCGATAATTTATTGCTGGCGACCTATTTGTCTGCAAAATGCCCAGTGTATTTTGCTCCAGCCATGGATTTAGATATGTATAATCATCCCTCTACTCATCAAACATTTAGTAAGTTACAAGAATTCGGGGATAATATGATTCCTTCAGAATCAGGTGAACTGGCAAGTGGATTAGTGGGGCAAGGACGTATGGCTGAACCAGAAAATATCATTGAGTTTATAGAAAAAGATATCCTAGAAAAGCTACCATTGCGAGGACAGCAAGTTCTTATTACTGCGGGGCCTACCTATGAAGCGATAGACCCTGTACGGTTTATAGGTAATCATTCTAGTGGTAGAATGGGGATAGAATTGGCTACAGCGGCGGCAAACTTAGGAGCGCAAGTGCATTTAGTTTTAGGGCCTTCTGCGCTAAAAGTTGATCATAGTCAGATACAGGTGGTAAATGTAGTAAGTGCGCAAGAAATGTATGGGGCTGTTGTATCATTGTATGATGATTGTACAATCGCTATTGCATCAGCAGCTGTTGCTGATTATAGACCTAAGAATGTTTCAGATCAAAAAATAAAGAAAAAAGATACTACGTTTTCAATTGAATTGGAGCGAACAAAAGATATCCTTAAATGGATGGGACAAGAGAAAAAAAATCAATTTCTTGTTGGGTTTGCTTTAGAAACTGAAAACGAAGAAGAAAATGCTAAAAATAAGCTCAAAAAAAAGAATCTAGATTTAATAGTTCTTAACTCTCTTAATGATAAAGGTGCTGGTTTTAAAGGGAAAACGAATAAAGTGACTTTGATTAATCATAAATTAGAGATTAAAGCGTTTGACTTAAAAACAAAGTCAGAAGTTGCGCATGACATATTTAATGAAATTAAAACATTAAAAGGATGAATAAATTGTTTCTTGTCATAATACTAGTAATAGGGGTTAATCTTAATGCTCAGGAATTTAACGCAACTGTAGCTGTTAATGCTGAGCAAACAGGAAACCCTAATCTGCAAGTTTTTAAGACTTTGGAGCGATCACTGACAGAATTTGTCAATAACACAAAGTGGACAACTGTAGATTATAGAACAGAAGAGCGGATTAACTGTAGTTTTTTTATTACTATAAGTAGTTATGATAATGATAATTTTTCTGCGACTTTACAAGTACAGGCGTCACGACCTGTGTATGAATCTAGCTATAGTACAACTATTTTTAATATAAAAGACAAACAGTTTAATTTTAATTATTTAGAGTTTCAACCGTTGAATTATAATCCTAATAGTTACGAGTCTAATTTGATTTCTGTCGTGGCATTTTATTTATACACTATTTTAGGAATAGATGCAGATACTTTTGAATTAAATAGTGGTACACCATATTATCAAGAAGCTAAAAATATAGTTGGTAATGCTCAAAGTAGTAATACAGCTGGTTGGGCTAGAGAACAGAACCCTAATAGATTTAGGCTTAATGATGATTTATTGTCTGGCACTTATGAAGGGTATAGAGAGGCTATGTATACATATCATAGAGATGGATTAGATGTTATGCATAATAATATTAAGCAAGGAAAAGAGACAATTGCCGAAGCAATGAAATCTTTAGAAGGGATGCATGATGCTAGACCAAATTCGTATATAATGAGAGTCTTTTTTGATGCCAAAGCAGACGAAATTTCAAATGTTTTTTCAGGGGGCCCTTCTGTTAATATTGCAGAAACAATTCAAATACTTAATAGGGTAGCGCCTACATATTCAAAAAGCTGGGAGAATATAAAGTTTTGATAAAGAATGTTTAATGTATTGTGCTTTATCAAAATAAATAATATTGTCATGTAATACATCATGAATTATGATCTATTTAAAAAAAAATAGAAATGAACTGATGTAATCTTTTTAAAACTATAGTATCTTTACTTTTTTATAACAATAAAATTTCACTATCCTTTGTTAAGAGGTCTTTCTATAAAAAACTTCGCATTAATAGAGCAACTACAAGTATCTTTTGATGCCGATTTAATAACGATAACTGGAGAAACAGGAGCGGGTAAATCGTTGCTACTTGGAGCTCTAGGATTGCTATTAGGGAAAAGAGCAGATTTGAGTAGTATCAAAGATAGCTCTCAAAAATGTGTGATAGAAGGAATTTTCGACGTCAAAAAATACAACCTTATTTCTTTTTTTGAAGAAGAGGCGTTAGATTATGAAGACCAAACGATAATCAGGCGAGAAATTTTACCATCTGGTAAGTCTAGAGCCTTTATAAATGATACCCCTGTTACATTAAGTTCTCTAGCTTCTCTGGGAGTTCGTTTGATAGATATTCATAGTCAGCATCAAACATTGGAGATTACTACCAATGATTTTCAGTTTGAAGTATTGGATGCTTTGGCCAGTGCAGATCGACAAATTCAATCTTATAAAAGAGGGCTTGGTTTATTGAAAGAAAAGAAAAAAGAGGTAAGCACGCTTATTGAAAATCAAGAAAAGTTCAATAAAGAATATGATTACAATTCTTTTTTGTTACAAGAATTAGAAGAAGCAAAGCTTAAACCAAGAGAGATAAAAGAGCTCGAAGAGCAGTATGAGAAACTTAATAATATAGAAGAGATACAAGAACGTTTGTCTGGATCAGTTGCTATTGTTTCTTCAGAAGAAATAGGTGTAGCAGATCAATTAAATACTGTAAAAAACAATCTTTCTAAAATAGAATCATATTCAGGTTCTTTGCAAGAGCTGTCCAAACGTATTCAGAGTATTTATATAGAGTTAGATGATGTAAGTAATACGCTCTTAGACGAATTAGAAAAATTGGAAGCTGATCCTGAGAGATTAGAACAAATTAGTCAACGATTACAATTATTACACAATCTTCAAACAAAACATAATGTTTCTAGTATAGAAGAGTTGGTTCTAATAACAGATTCTTTGCGAGAAAAAGTTTCTGCAACAGAATCTTTGAGTGAGGATATAGAACGATTAAATAAAGAAATATCTATCACTGAATCTCAATTGGATGAAGTTGCAAAAACGATTCATAAAAAAAGAAATAAAGCACTCCCGCAATTAATCAAGGAGTTAGAGGTTATCCTTAAAGCGTTGGGAATGCCTAATGCTTCGTTTCAGGCTTCATTGGAGTTGCAAGAAAAATATTTAGTCAACGGAAAAGAGGTGTTGACCTTTTTGTTTTCTGCAAATAAAGGAGGAACATATGGGCAACTTAAAAAAGTAGCCTCTGGTGGTGAATTATCTAGAATTATGATTGCTGTAAAATCTGTTCTTTCTAGATATACCCATTTGCCAACTATTATTTTTGATGAAATAGATACAGGAGTTTCTGGAGAGGTAGCTCATAAAATGGCAGACCTTATGATGAGTATGAGTAAGAACTTACAAGTTTTTAGTATTACACATTTGCCACAGATAGCTGCCAATGGCCAAAATCATTATAAGGTTTATAAAGAGGATGTCAAAAATACGACTATTACTCGCCTAAAATTGTTAGATGAAAAAGAGCGAGTGAAAGAAATTGCCGAAATGATAGGAGGAAAAAATATTTCTGATTCGGCAATAACTCATGCAAAGTCTTTACTAGGTTCAAGATAAGGTCATTAAGTATGTTAAACTAAAACCTATTTAGATTAGTTATGATTTGCCTGTTTTATTATCTTTACCGCTCGTATAACCATACTTTAATTTATAATTAAATGTCACATAATTTATTAAAAGGTAAAAGAGGAATTATTTTTGGGGCGCTTGATGAAAATTCCATCGCCTGGAAAACTGCAGAACGTGTTTTTGAAGAAGGTGGAAGTTTTGTTCTTACCAATGCACCCGTTGCAATGCGTATGGGAGCTATAAATACCCTTGCAGAAAAGACTAATGCTCAGGTTATACCAGCTGATGCAACTTCATTAGAAGATCTGGATAATCTTGTAGAAAAAGCAATGGAGATTTTGGGAGGCAAAATTGATTTTGTTTTACATTCTATAGGAATGTCTGTAAATGTAAGAAAGGGACGTCATTATACAGATCTTAATTATGACTGGAGCCAAAAAGGTTGGGATGTATCTGCACTGTCTTTTCATAAAACAATGCAAACTTTATACAAGAAAAAAGCAATGAATGATTGGGGAAGTATAGTTGCGTTAACTTATATGGCGGCACAACGAGTATTTCCTGATTATAATGATATGGCTGATAATAAAGCTTATTTAGAATCTATAGCGCGTAGTTTTGGGTATTTCTTTGGTAGAGATAATAAGGTGCGTGTCAATACAATTTCTCAATCTCCAACACCTACTACGGCAGGAAAAGGAGTAAAAGGATTTGATGGATTTATTGAGTATGCAGATAAGATGTCACCATTAGGTAATGCATCGGCAGACGAATGTGCTGATTATACAATCACACTGTTTTCTGACTTAACCAAAAAAGTAACACTTCAGAATTTGTATCATGATGGTGGTTTTTCTAATATGGGAGTAAGCCAACTTGTGATGGATAAATTTGTTGACGAAGAATAATAACTTCACAAAAATAAATAGTATATCATAAAAAATCCCATTCTTTATAAATTATGGGATTTTTTATATATACCGATTGCCTATAAGATATGGAAATAAGCTTCTCTTTTATTGTACCTGTCTACAACAGACCTAATGAAATCAAAGAACTGTTAGAGAGTATGACAGTTATGGATTATTCTAAGCCATATGAGATTGTAATTATAGAAGATGGATCATCTGAAACCTCAGAAGATGTAATAAGTACTTTTGTCGATAAACTATCCATAAGTTATTATCAAAAACCAAATACGGGCCCTGGTGATTCTCGTAATTATGGTATGCGAAAAGCAAAAGGGAACTATTTTATTATCCTAGATAGTGATGTTGTGTTGCCAAAGGAGTATCTCTCTAAAGCAGAAAGTTTTTTATCTAAAACCTTTGTACATTGCTACGGAGGGCCAGATGATGCTCATAAGAGCTTCTCAAATCTTCAAAAAGCAATAAGTTACAGTATGACTTCTTATTTGACTACAGGAGGAATTAGAGGTCGAAAAAAGACGGTGGGTAAATTTCAGCCTCGTAGTTTTAATATGGGGTTATCAAAAGAAGCTTTTCAAGCATCAGGAGGGTTTGGTGATATTCACCCTGGAGAAGATCCTGATCTTACCATAAGGCTATGGAAACTAGGGTATGATACTGCATTAATACCTGACGCAAAAGTGTTTCATAAGAGAAGAATTTCTTGGCATAAATTTTATATTCAAGTAAATAAATTTGGTTTAGTAAGGCCAATTTTGAATCAATGGCATCCAGAAACAGCAAAGATGACCTATTGGTTTCCTACATTATTTGTTGGGTATACTCTTTTGTCATTTATATCATTATTTTTTGGGTGGTGGTATTTTATGGCTTTTCTGATTGTGTATCTAGGGGTTATTTTTCTTGGAGCCACAGTTCAATATAAAAATATCTCCATCGGTTTGCAGTCAATTTTGGCGGTGATGATACAATTTTATGGGTATGGCAAAGGTTTCTTGAAATCTTATTATTATATTCATTTATTGAAAAAAACACCCGAAAAACAATTTAAAAAATTGTTCTTTTCAAAGTAATTCATATGTCAGCTAGAAAAAATAATAAATTTTCTTTAAAAAGAAGTAGTGTAAAAACCTTTTTGTTTTTTCTAATATTTACTTCTCTATTGTGGTTGTTTATACAGTTTTCTAAAAACTATACTCAAGAGGTAGAAGTAGTAATACAGTATACTAATATACCTAAAGATAAAATCTTTAATGATAGAAGTGATCAAAAATTAAGAATGATACTTAATGGGAATGGTTTTAGATTGATGAATCATAACTGGAGTAAGCCTACTTTAGAATTTGATGTCAAAAAAGCTATTGTTCAAGAAGAAGATCAGTATTTATTTTATGTTGATAAGGAGTCTTCTCTTTTAAAGAGAAAATTAGATTTTAAAGGAAGAATTTTATCAGTCCAAAAAGATACTTTACGATTAAAAGTAGATCACAACCTTACAAAAAAAATCCCTGTAAAAGTAGATCGGGATATTGAATATGCCGTAGGGTATGGTAGTGGTAAAGGGTTAGAGGTTGCTCCTGATTCAGTACAAATAAATGGCCCTTCGCAAATTATCGATACTATACGATATATTCCAACAGAAGATTTAAAACTAGAAGGATTAAATGTTGACTATTCGTCAGAATTAAAGGTGAGTCTAGAAGAGTTACCAAAAACAATTACAGTTGTTCCCTCACAAGTAAAGGCATCTATATTGGTTAGTAAGTTTACAGAAGGTAGTCAGAAAATTCCAATAACATTGAATAATGTACCAGAAGGAGTAGAAATTAAGATTTTTCCAAAAGAAATTTCAGTAGTCTATAGGGTTGGTTTAGATAAATATAATGAAGTAAGTCCTCGAGATTTTATGATTGTTGCTGACTATGCAAAAGCATCTGAAGAGAGCTTGTATCTTACCCTAGAGTTAATCAATAAACCAGCGTATATTCATGATGAGAGGTTACAGGTGAAACAAATTCAATTTGTGGTTCTAAAGTAAAAGAAGAGTATGATGATAGTAGGATTAACAGGAGGTATTGGTAGCGGTAAATCAACTGTAGCAAATATATTTAAAGAATTAGGGGTTGCTGTGTATATAGCTGATGATGAAGCAAAAAAAATAATGAATACAGATAGAGGTGTAAAAGATAAGGTCATGTTTTTATTAGGAGATGAAGCCTATGTGAATAATGAATTAAATAGGCCGTATATAGCCAATATCGTTTTTAATAATGTAGCAAAACTGAAACAATTAAATGAGATTGTTCATCCTGCAGTTGCAAATCATTTTGATAGTTGGAAAAACAAACAAAGTGGAAATTATGTGATAAAAGAAGCGGCTATACTTTTTGAAAACAAGGGATATGAACAATGTGATTATACCATTTTGGTTTCTGCACCAGAAGAAATAAGAATCCAAAGAGTACTAAAAAGAGATAAGGGTAGTTCTATAAATGATATAAAATCAAGAATGAATAATCAATGGAGTGATGAAAAGAAAATACCTATGGCAGATTTTGTGATAAATAATGAGTATTTAGAAAAGACCAAAGATCAAGTGTGTGAAATTCATAAAAAAATATCTTCTCGAGAGCCTTATAATTCGAATCTTTCATTTTGTTAACATTTGGTTAAACCCTAAAGTAGCTAAATGTTAAAGTCTTACTTTTGATATATGAATAAAAGGTTATTCGTGTTGCTGATAGTTCTTATGAGTTTGTCGTTAATCGGAATTATTTTTGTTCAGGGATACTGGATAAATAATACGGTAGAAAACAATGAAGAACAGTTTTCTTTTAATGCTAAGCAAATACTGACATCTGTATCCAATAGGATTCAGTATAGAGAGTTTGAGGAAATGTTTTTCCCCTTACGAGAAATTTTGGATAGCATTGATGAGCCTGATAATAAAACGATACGTCAACTCTTGGATATTAGTGTTGATAACACGACAAAATCATTTGCGAGAGCAAATGATATTTTAGAAGAAGATCATAAATTATTTTCATCTTTTATTAATTTAGATATAGATACAGTACGATTGAAGAATATTTTAAATCGTAATACTGATTCTGCAGAAAGAAGTAATCAAAATGATTTGATGAAGCAGAATTCTAAGTCTAAGTTAGAAAGAATACAAGGTTTGACAGATCTAGAGCGGGTAGATTATGAGGTAGTTATAGGAGAAATAGCAAGTTTTATACCAATTCACAGAAGGGTTCAGGAACGTGAAGTAGAGTATCTGTTGAAAAAAGAGCTGGAAGAGAGAGAGATAAAAGTAGACTTTGAATACGCAATATATAGTAATGCACTTGCAACCAAAGTACGTTCTGATGATTTTAGTTTGGATTATCCAACAACATATGCAATACCACTTTTTGTAAATGAAGAAGGTGTAAGTGAGTATCAGTTATATGTTAACTTTACTGGAAAAAAACAGTATGTTCTTTCCTCTATAAAAGGGATGGCTATATTATCAATACTGTTTACACTAATTATAGTGGTAGCATATTCCAGTGCTTTGTCACAATTAATGCAACAACGACAGATATCTCAAATTAAAACAGATTTTATTAATAACATGACACATGAACTCAAAACACCTATTGCTACCATTAATTTGGCTTTGGATGCTATAAAAAATCCAAAGATTGCAGGTGATTCAGAGAAGATACATCGGTATATGAGAATGATAAGAGAAGAAAATAAAAGAATGCATGCGCAAGTTGAAAATGTATTAAGGATATCTCAATTAGAAAAAAATGAACTTAACATTAAAAAAGAAAAACAAGAGCTTCATGATGTTATAGAAGATGCTATTACACATGTGTCTTTGATTGTAGAGAATAGAGAAGGTTATATCAAAATGCATTTTGGAGCACTTAAGACCACAATATTGGCTAATGATAGTCATTTGACCAATGTAATTGTAAATATCTTAGATAACGCAATAAAGTATTCTGAAGATGAACCTAAAATTGATGTGTATACAGAAAATGTAAAAAATAGTATAGTTCTCAAAATTAGAGATCAAGGAATTGGTATGAGTAAAGTTGCGCAAAAAAAGATTTTTGAAAAGTTTTTTAGAGAGCATACAGGCGACTTGCATAATGTAAAAGGACATGGGTTGGGGCTAACTTATGTAAAAAGAATTATTGATGACCATCATGGTCAAATTTGGGTGGAGAGCGAAAGGGGAAAAGGCTCCACATTTATAATTAAATTACCGTTAATATCTTAAAATATGGAAACAGAAAACAAAAAGATTCTGCTTGTAGAAGATGATCCAAACTTTGGAACAGTGTTGAAAGATTATCTTGTTATGAATGATTATGATGTTGTACATGCTAAAAATGGTATGGAAGGCTTCGAAAAATTCAAAAAAGATGATTATGATATGTGTATATTGGATGTAATGATGCCTTATAAGGATGGATTTACATTAGCAAAAGAAATAAGAGAAAAAAATGAAGAAATACCTATCATCTTTTTGACTGCAAAAGCAATGAAAGAAGATGTACTAAAAGGGTATAAGGTAGGGGCAGATGATTATCTTAATAAACCTTTTGATAGTGAGGTATTATTGATGAAGATACAGGCTATTATGCAGCGTAAAAGCACAGAGTCTGTTGCAGATAGTAAACAATTTGAATTTAAAATTGGTGGATTCCACCTTAATTCAAAACTTCGCTTTTTAACGTTTAAAGAAGAAGACCCTATTAAGCTTTCTCCAAAAGAGAATGAACTTCTACGTTTATTAGCATTACATCTCAATGATTTGATGCCTAGAGAATTGGCATTAACAAAGATATGGAGAGATGATAACTATTTTACCTCTCGTAGTATGGATGTATATATTGCTAAGCTTAGAAAGTATCTTAAGAAGGATGAAAATGTAGAAATTCTTAATATACATGGAGAAGGGTTTAGGCTTGTTATAAGAAATCTAGATTCTTAGAAATAGTAACGGTAAGACTGATACAAAGAAGTTCACTGTGATTTAATCATAGTGAACTTCTCTCTATATACAAGCTAATTTTTTCAATAGCATCTATATAGTCAAACCATTTGGTTTCGGTATCTTTTTTGAACCAAGTGAGTTGTCTTTTGGCAAAACGTCTGGTGTTTTTTTTGATTTCTGAAATAGCGAAATTTACATCCCATTCCTTATCTAAGTACTTAAAAATTTCTTTGTAGCCAACGGTGTTTAGCGCATTTAAATGCTTATATGGGTAAAGTTCTGTTACCTCATCTAGTAATCCGTTTTCTATCATTATATCAACCCTCTGGTTTATTCTGTCATAAATAATCTCTCTGGTTGCAGTGATTCCTATTTTTATGATATTAAAAGATCTTTTCTTTTTTGGTTTAGAAAGAAAAGAAGAATACGGTTGCCCGCTACCAATGCACACCTCTAGAGCTCTCATTACTCTATGCGTATTTTGTAAATCAACCTTATCATAATATACAGGATCTAACAGTTTGAGTTCTTGTTGTAATGCTTCTATCCCCGAAATATCATATTTTTCTTGAATTTTTTTACGAACCTCTATATCTATTTCAGGAAAATGATCCAACCCTTTGGTTACAGCATCTATGTATAAACCAGAACCACCAATTAGAATAGCGTAATCTTTGGTTTTGAATAGCTCATCGATTTTATTTAAAGCAGCTTTTTCAAAATCTCCAACACTATATTCATCGTGGATACTTATATGTTGAATAAAATGATGCTGTGCTTGTGCTAATTCTTCTGGAGATGGAGCAGCGGTACCAATGTACATTTCTTTATAAAACTGTCTGCTATCTGCTGAAACAATTTCACAATCAAAATGTTGAGCAAGGCGAATACTCAAATTTGTTTTTCCTATACCAGTTGGTCCTGTGATTGCAATCAGGTTTTTATTCATGATCGTTAAATAAGTGTTCTCCGCATTTGTGACAAAACTTAGCACTGTCAGAATGCTCATCCTCATTACAGTTGCTGCATGATTGTGTATTTAGATGTACTTTGTTGATTTGATGTTGAGTGTACTCTGCACTTACAATACCAGTAGGCACTGCGATAATACCATACCCCATGACCATAATAATAGCAGCAATAAATTGGCCTAACGGAGTAATAGGTGCAATGTCTCCATAGCCAACGGTTGTTAATGTAACAATACACCAATAGACACTAATAGGAATGCTTTTGAAACCGCTTTCTTCTCCTTCTACAATATACATTACAGTACCCATGATAATGCATAGAACCAATACAGCAAATAAAAATACGAGTATCTTGGCTCTACTATCTTTGATCGCTTTGGCAAGTCTATTAGATTCACTGATGTAACGAGATATTTTTAAAATCCTAAAAACGCGAAGGAGTCGTAATGCTCTTACTGCAAGAAGTGCACTGGTACCAGTTATAAAAAAAGATAGATATAAAGGAAGTGTAGACAAAAGATCAATTATACCATAAAAACTAAAAACGTATGAAGATGGTTTTTTTATAGAAATAATACGTGCTACATATTCTAAAGTAAAAAATACTGTGATTACCCACTCAGCATAATTTAATAATCTATACGTTTCTAGAGGTAACCCTTTGACGCTCTCTAGCATTACAAAAATGATACTTAATACGATCAAAATAAGCAAAATGACATCAAATAATTTTCCTATACGAGTATCAGCTTCGTAGATGATACTATGTAATTGGTTTTTCCAGGTAATATTGGGTGAATTGTTGTCCAATTTTTTTTTGATTTTGAATAAAAATAATAAAACTTAGATATTAAACTTTAGGAATAGGAATAATCTTCAGTTTTTTATGTGTTCGTACATAACTTTGGATGATATGTTGAGCATCTCTATTATGCGTCATAGGGGTAATAATAGTTCGTAAAATATCAATGTTATTAATTTGATAATTGAGGTTGAAATATCCAATACCTTTAAATTTTCCTTCCTCAATCAATATAATACTTTGTTCATCGATATCTCTACCTTGATCTACTATAATCATATCTTGACTATGAAAAGAGTGATTAAAAATGAGTTTTTGAGCACGAATATTATACTCTTCATAAGTTTCATCAAGAATACAAGCTCCTTGACATTGTTTTATAGTGTAATTAAAACAATTGCTTTTTCCGTTATCTAGTCCCATCAATTTTTGGCATAAGTTGTATTCCTTTGTCCATCGATGCATAAAAGATTTAGCTTGTTGTCTGTTGGAGAAGGTGGTAATACTCTTTTTTCGATTATCAACTTTTGCGACTTTAAAATTTATATACCCGTTTTCGTCTGTAAATTGATATAATGCCTGATCAAATTTTGTTTTACGTAATGCTCTGTTGTATTTGGGTTTAGTACGTTTTATTTCTTCATTTTCCTTTAAGAGGGCTAAAAGTTCACTGCCTGTAGTTTCATACGTTACATTAACAACTTCTTCTTGAATATTTTTTGACTTTCTGTTGTCATTGGTAAAATGCTGATTAAGTCTTTTTTTGATGTTTTTACTTTTACCGATATAAATAATCTTTCCATCTTCTCGATGCATATAATATACACCAGTAACACTAGGAGCCATTTCAATTAACCCCAAAAGTTTACTGTCTACTTGTCGCTTGGTTTCTGTGCGAACGGTTTCTGTAATAATCTTTTTTTCTAGATCCTTTGCCAAAAGGAGCTTGAATAGTTTTACTGTTGCAAGAGCATCGCCATTGGCTCGATGTCTGTCAGAAATAGGGATGCCTAACCCGCGAGTTAGCTTACCAAGACTGTATGATTCTTGATCAGGGATTAATTTTTTAGAGAGTTCTACTGTGCATAGAGATTGTCTTGAGAATTCAAATCCTAATCTAGAAAACTCTGTTCTTAATATTCGGTAGTCAAAACTGGAATTATGGGCAACAATCAGACAATCGGTAGTGATTTCTACGATTCTCTTAGCTACTTCATAAAACTTAGGAGCATTATGTAGCATTTTATTGTTTATTCCTGTAAGATTGACTACAAATGGTTGTATGGGGCGTTCAGGGTTGACCAAACTTATAAATTGATCAACTACGGTATGCCCATCAAATTTATAAATAGCAATTTCAGTAATTCCTTCTTCATTATACTTTCCTCCAGTTGTTTCGATATCTAAAATTGCGTACATAGTGTGGTGTCAGTATAGCTACTATTTTTTTGGTTGTGTAAGATATAATTTATTTTACTAGTTGTAATTTCTGGCTCCAAAGATAGAGCTTCCTATTCTCACCATTGTACTGCCAGAATCAATTGCAGTTTTGTAGTCACCACTCATGCCTATAGATAGTGTTTGTAAATAGGGGTGTTTGGGCTGTAGTTCTTTATAAAAAGTTGAAATCTTTTTAAACTCATTTTTAATTTGTTGTTGGTCACTAGTAAAAGTAGCCATGCCCATGAGACCTTGGATATGAATATTAGTTAGTGATTTAACCTCTTCAGAGTTTAATAATGTAATAGCATCGTTTTGAGTTAAACCAAATTTACTTTCTTCTTCAGCAATTTTGATCTGTAGTAAGCAATTAATAACTCTATTGTATTTTTTTGCCTGTTTGTTGATCTCTTTTAATAATTTGTAACTATCTACAGCATGTATTAAATCTACAAAAGGAGCCATGTATTTAACCTTGTTGGTTTGCACATGCCCAATCATATGCCAGCTAATATCTTTTGGTAGCGCTTCCCATTTTTCTGTCATTTCCTGTATTTTGTTTTCTCCAAAGACACGTTGCCCTGCATTATATGCATTTATAAGGTCATTAATAGGCTTGGTTTTGGATACAGCAACTAAAGTAATTTCTTGGGGAATCGATTTTTTTATAGCTAGTAGATTCTTTTCAATATCATTCATAATCAACAAAGATATCTAAATTCCGTTAGTTTGTTACAATAGATTTTATCATTGCATTATAGAATGTTCTTTGTATTCATTGTTTTTAAAACTCATATATGGTAATGCCACTTCTTAATTTGGGTTCTATATAGGTGCTTTTTGGTGGCATTGTTAACCCTTGGTCAGCAATTTTTTTAATCTGACCTACAGATGCAGGAAAGAGTCCAAAACCTACTTTGTAGTCTCCTTTGTCTACCATGCTTTTTACATAAACAATATCATTTTTACCATGAGAATACTCTATACGAGTATCTGTTCTTAGGTCTTCGATATTAAGAATAGGTTTAAGCACTGTTTTATACAAAATTTGAGCATCTAATTCTTCTAATGCATCTGCAAATTTATATGCTGTTTTTCTTAAGTATAGCGAATAAAATTCACCATCTAAATACATGCTAAAATGATGAGGTTTTGAAGGTTTGTAGACCTCTAAGCCTCTGTTTTCTATACGAAACCATTCATCTAATAAGATAAGAAATTCCTCTTTAGTTAATCCATTGAGATCTTTTATCAATCTGTTAAATTCATAAATTTTTAAATCTGATTCAGGTATAAGGTAACTCATAAAGAAATTATATGATTCATTACCTTGATGTTTTGGGTTACTTTCTTTTAGGTCTTTAGATAATAAATAAGATGAAGCAGAACGGTGATGACCATCAGCAATATATATTGTTTTAATAGAAGTAAAAACCTCTTGAATACTATTTATAGATTCTATATCATCTATTTGCCATAGGTAATGTGTATCTCTATTGGTAGTAGTAAATTCATATTCTGCTCTTTCTTCGATAGTTTTAGAAATGATTGTTGTAATTGTATCATTATCAGGGTAAGTAAGCAGTACTGGTTCGGCATTAAACCCTACTATTTTTAAATACTCTTTAAATGTGTTTTCTCGATACTGAATAGTATCTTCATGTTTTTTGATAATATCATTTTCATAATCTTCTGCACTGGCAGCTGCTATAATACCACAAAAAGACTCTTCTTCCCGGTTTACTATTTTATAGATATAATATGAGGGTACATCGTCTTGTATAAAAATCTGATCTTCTTTGAATTCCAAATATCTATTTCGAACTAATTTATAGCGTTCTTCGCCAGATATTTCTTTTTGATATTTATAACCAGGGTTTACAATATGTAAAAAAGAGTAGGGGTTGTAATCCATTCGAGAATCTCGTTCAAAAGGTGTGTAACTTTGATAAGATCGAGAGGCAATCAAGCCTACTTTATCTCTTGTTGGTCGTATAGCTTTGAACGGATGAATTTTTGCCATTATGATATCGTATTGTTTTTGTGGACTCCAAAAATAGAAAAATCATATGTATCTACTTGATGAATTATGTATTCTGATTACAGAATATAAAAAAAATTACAATTTTTCTTCTTATATATTTAATTTACAGTAATAAAACTCCCTTTTTCTTACGCAGTAAATTCAAAATTATAATAGGTATTTGAAAAAAAGCACCAAAACTACATGTTTTGGTGCTTTTGAAGTACGTTTTTTTAGATGAGAGTTTCTGTCTCAATTTTTCTTTATAAAATCAGTAGGATCTAGATACCCACCAGTTTCTATTGCATACCCGCCACCAATATCCATAAATATACTATCTCTAATTTCTAGATGTAAGTGAGCTTTGTATATGCCATTAGCATTACCAATGGTTCCTATCTGGACTCCTTTTTTTATTAAATCTCCTTCTTTTACGAGTATTGAATTACAGTGTGCATATACAGATTCATAATATTTTCCTTTGAATTTATGTATAACTCTGATTACTTTACCCCAACCTCCTTGGATATCTTTTGCAAAAGAGACATATCCATTAGCTATTGTATATATAGGATCTCCCATATCGGTGTTACCACCTCCAACGCCATTCCAATCATCACCTAAATGATTGTTCTCTTTAAACTTTTGTGCGTTGTAATAGCCTTTTGCATTAGGTTTTCCTACAGGAAAATCAAAACTGGTAGCTATAAAATCAGGATTGTTTTCAAAAACAGTAGTATATTTTTGGTATTGATCCTGTGAGGTGTTTGTATGAGTAACAACGGTAGCCTTACTATGTTGAATAGTTGAAACTTTTTGCTTCTCTTTACAAGATAGTATAATTGCAAATATGGATACTAGTATAAGCCTAGTCATTGTAAATGGATACAATTGATTTTTTAAACGAATTGTTTTGAAACGTTTTCTGCTTTCCTACTTTCAGAATAGTCATAAAACCCTTCTCCACTTTTTACACCAAGTTTACCAGCCATTACCATATTAACTAATAGAGGGCAAGGAGCATATTTAGGGTTTTTAAATCCTTCATACATTACGTTAAGTATAGATAAACATACGTCTAAACCAATAAAATCAGCTAGTTGTAGAGGTCCCATTGGATGTGCCATTCCTAATTTCATCACTGTATCAATTTCTGCTACTCCAGCAACACCATTATACAATGTTTCTATAGATTCATTGATCATAGGCATAAGGATACGGTTTGCTACAAAGCCTGGGTAATCATTTACTTCTACAGGAACCTTACCTAGTGTTTTAGAGATTTCCATAATAGTATTGGTTACTTCATCAGAAGTATTATATCCTCTGATTATCTCTACCAATTTCATAATTGGCACAGGATTCATAAAATGCATTCCTATAACCATATCAGGACGATTTGTTACAGCAGCTATTTGTGTAATCGATATAGACGAGGTATTTGTAGCTAAAATGGTATGTTCTGAACAAACTTCACTTAATTCTTCAAAGATTTTTAATTTTAGGTTTACATTTTCTGTAGCAGCTTCTACAACCAGCTCAGCATATTCTACTCCTTCTTTGATATTAGTATAGGTAGCAATATTACCCAAAGTAGCTTCTTTATCTGCTTCAGATATTTTTTCTTTGGCAATCATTCTATCCAAATTCTTAGTGATAGTGGCTAATCCTTTATCAAGTGATTGTTGTGAGATATCTATGAGTTGTACTTTAAACCCTTTTTGAGCAAAAGTATGTGCAATTCCGTTCCCCATAGTTCCCGCTCCGATTACTGCAATGTTTTTCATATGTGTATTGTTTTTTTGTTAAAGTAAGTGTATTTTGTTTTTATTGTTAATGAGAAAAACAATCAATGATTTTTAAAGCTACCTCTAATGCTTTTTTACCTTGTTCTAGAGAAACAATGGGTGTTGTATTGTTCTTAATGGCTTGTGCAAAGGTATCCAGCTCATCCAGTATTGCATTATTAGATGCAATGTCGGGGTTGTCAAAATAAATTTGTTTTTTTATTCCTTCTGCATTTTGTAATATCATAGCAAAATCATCAGGTTTTTCTGGAGCATCTTTCATTTTTACAACTTCGCATTTTTTCTCAAAGAAATCTACAGAGATATACGCATCACGTTGGAAAAATCTGGATTTTCTCATATTCTTTAGTGAGATTCTACTTGCTGTAAGATTCGCGACACATCCATTTTCAAATTCGATACGAGCATTTGCTATATCTGGCGTTTCACTAATTACAGATACACCACTAGCACTAATATGTTTGACTTCAGAATGTACAACATTTAGTATTGCATCAATATCGTGAATCATAAGATCTAAAACGACAGGAACATCAGTTCCTCTGGGGTTAAATTCTGCTAGTCTGTGTGATTCGATAAACATTGGGTTGTCAATTTTATCGGCTACAGCTGTATAGGCAGGATTAAACCGTTCTACATGACCCACTTGTCCCTTTACATTATAAGTATTGGCGAGATCAATAAGTTGTTTAGCTTCGTCTACAGTATTTGTAATTGGTTTTTCTATAAAAACGTGTTTACCCGCTTTGATCGCTTGTTTTGCTACTTCAAAATGAGCAAAAGTTGGGGTGACTATATCTACTACATCAACAGCATCTATTAATTCCTGAGCAGAATTAAACAATTGATATCCGAATTCATCAGAGATAGCTTTAGCTTGGGCCTCACTAGCATCGTAGAAACCGATTAGTTCATAATTGTCTGATTGTTGTAGAAGACGTAAATGGATTTTACCAAGGTGTCCCGCACCGAGTACTCCGGCTTTGAGCATAATTCAAGATTTTACACAAAAATAGTATTATTTATAAATTTTGAATCCTAATTATATCTAAAATGCAAAATTTTAGTCAGAACATAAAAATAGTTTATAAATCTTTAAAATGTTTATGTAATTTTATCCGGCTAAATAACCCTTATAATAGTGAAAGATACCCTTAGACATGCTGGAAAAAGAAAACAATTGGTAGATGTACTGATCAAAAAAGGGATCAAGAGTAAAGCCGTATTATCTGCTATAGCCAAGATTCCTAGGCATTTATTTATTGATTCTGGATTTGAAGATCATGCATATCAAGATAAAGCGTTTCCGATTGGTGCAGATCAAACGATTTCTCAACCATATACTGTAGCTTTTCAAAGTGAATTATTAAAAGTAGAAAAAGGAGATCAAGTATTAGAAATTGGTACGGGATCTGGATATCAAACGGCAGTTTTATGTGAACTTGGAGTCAAAGTATATAGTATTGAACGGCAAAAAGAGCTCTTTAAAAAAACAAAATTGTTATTGTCAAAATTAGGATATCGACCTAAGTATTTATCATTTGGAGATGGATATAAAGGATTAGTAGAACATGCACCATATAAAGCTATTATTGTAACTGCGGGTGCTCCTTATGTTCCCAAACCATTATTAAGTCAATTACAAATCAATGGGCGTTTGGTGATTCCTGTGGGAGAAAAAGTGCAGATAATGACCCTCTTTGTTCGTAAAAGCGAAACAGCATTTGAAAAACATGAATTTGGAGAGTTTCGATTTGTTCCTCTGTTAGAGGATAAAAATTGAGTTCAGTGAAAAAAGCAGAAGTTATACTTGGCTTTTTTATTTTCTTAGGAATCGTTTTGTTTATATCGAATTATCCTTTTGGAGCTGTAATACTACTGCTTGCTGGTTTGATGTTGTCTGGGTTTTATATAGGATATGGAGTCTTTCTGTTTAATGATATTAGTTTACGAGCATTACTTACTAAAGGAACATCTTTGTTTAGAGATATAAAGGTACAAGATATTATGCTCTCTATCATTAGTAGTATTAGTATTTCTATTCTTATAATGGGGGGTACTTTTTAAAGTGTTGAGGTGGCCTTTTGCTCATGAGAATCTTTTGGTTGGTTTCATTATGGTTGTGATAGCTTTGGGATTTGTTTTGAGAAATCGTTTAGTAAATAAAAGAACGGTTTATAGGAGACTTTTTTTGAGATTAATTGTGTTTGGGGGAATAGGTCTCGCATTGCTAACTCAATCAAACTCTATATTTATAGAATTGAAATACAAAGATTACCCGAATTATATTGAAGCGGTCAAAGAATTAAATGAAGATCCTGATGATATTTTATTACAAGAAAAGGAACAACTAGAATATGATAAAATGAAAGGGAGATAATTAGTAACGATTAATTACTTCTTTGTTATCTAAAATCCTTTTTAATACGATCAAGGTTTCTTTTGTTATCTCTATCTTTTATAGTTTCACGTTTATCATACATCTTTTTACCTCTAGCAAGAGCGATATTAAGTTTTGCCAATCCACGATCATTTACAAAGAGTCGGGTAGGAATGATGGTTAATCCTGAGTTTTTTACTTCTTTTTCAAGTTTTTTTAATTCTTTTTTATTTAATAATAGTTTTCGTTCACTTTTTGGATCGTGATTAAAATAGGTAGCATGAGAATATTCTTCAATATTCATGTTGATTACAAATAGTTCATTATTATTAAATTCACAAAAACTCTCTGCAATACCTGCTTTACCTTCTCGTATTGCTTTTATTTCTGTACCAACAAGTTTGATTCCAGCAGTATATTTATCGATGAATTCATATTCAAATTTGGCCTTACGATTGAGTATATTGATCTTATTCTGTTTCATGTCTGGATATTCGGGGTACTTTTAATAAATAAATACAAAAGTACAAAGCTTTCCTGAAAGAAAGCCAAGTACAAAAAATGAATATACAAATACTTTTCTAAGGTTCTTGAAATTGAATGGTAGATATCTTACTATCTGTACTAAGTTGTAAATCCATTATCAATACAGTTTTATCAAATTCAGCTGAGTAACTGTATATGTTTTCAGCTATTTCTATAAATGTTATACTCTTTAGGTTACCAAATTCTTTATAACAACCATTTATAAATAGAGAAACTCCTTTTTTTGTAGTTGCTTCTTGTAGTTCTGTAGTATACATATCATAAATAGCATCTACATCTTGGGCATTATAATTTTGTTGAAATTTCTTTGTTACGCTTTTGTAAGTAATTTCATCTTGAGATACAGTTGTATGAGTAATTGAGCATAGTAAGATTAGAACGATATATCGTATGGTGATCATATTTTGGGTAGTTTTTAATATTATTTTTTCATTCTTAAATTTATAAAAAAATAATAATTGATTGAAATGAAAGCTTAAGTTTATTTTGGTAATAGTTTGATGGTTAGTTTGTTATTAAGAATTAGGTAATGATTTTGTTATAGAAGTTCTTTAGTTTAACATAATCCTTACACTTATTGATAGGGTAAAGGTTAAATTAGTTTTTTTAAAATTAATTTATATGAGACGCTATTTTGGGATACTATTGGTGACCTTTTCTTTTTTGAATATAACGATTGCTCAATCTTCTGCTACAGAAATAGTTGATAATGCAATTAAAATTTCTGGTGGAACAACATATGATAATGCAGTTGTGTATTTTTCTTTTAGAAATAAAACTTATAGAAGTGATAGAAAGAAAGGGATGTATAAGCTAGAGAGGTTTGTATATACTCCTAATGGTGTAATACATGATGCAGTAGGTAATTCTGGATTAAAACGTGCTATAGAGAATTGCCCTGTAAAAGTTCCAGATTCTTTGGTAACAAGAATAAGCGATGGTGTAAATTCTGTGCATTATTTTGCTAATTTACCGTATGGACTTAATGCTACTGCAGTCAATAAAAAATTAATAGGAGAAGCTACAATCAATGAGATTTCATATTTTAAGATACAAGTAACATTTAACCAAGAGGAGGGAGGTACTGATTATGAAGATGAGTTTATGTATTGGATTCGTAAGGAGGATTTTACAGTAGATTATCTAGCTTATAAATACGCTGTTAATGGGGGAGGTATACGTTTTAGAGAAGCTTATAATCCAAGAGTAGTAAACGGAATACGCTTTGTAGATTATAATAATTATAAGGCAGATGATTTGAGTACTCCTTTGAGTAATTTGGATGAATTATTTGAAAAAGGGAGGTTGAAATTACTTTCAAAAATAGAATTAAAAGATATCTACGTATATCCCAATTAGTTTATGATAAGTACAGTGTCAGTAATTACTTCCCCTGTGATCTTTACAATAAATAATTTACCATAGATTGTCTCATCGATTGAGTTGTATTTATTTTTGCCAATTATTTTATTTACAAAAGTAGGAGTCGTATTACTATGACCTACTACAACTGTTGTTTTTCCAATAGTATTTTGCTGAAAATCGATATCGTTTAGTTTTTTAGGATTGTAAATTTTCATTTCTAATCCTTTGCTTTTTGCGATAGGTGCTGCAGTTTTTTTTGTTCTAATATAATCAGTGGTGTATACGTAATCTATAGGAGTATCCTCAAGTATTTTTGCCCAATTTTTTGATCGTATTTTACCTGCTTCAGTAAGTTTTGGGTTATGATCTTTTGGATTACTTAAATCTTTTTCTGCATGTCTAATAAAAAAATAAGTGGTGGTGGTTGGTTGCTGAGAGTTTTGAGCAGAACCTACCCATGAAAAAGAAACAATAAATAGAGCTATTAATATTCTCATAGTATTTTTAAATACGAAAGCAGTTATAAAAAAATATTTTTTATAACTGCTTGGTTATTCTAACATTCCTGTTTGCCAAACAACTAGTACCATTGATAAGATTGCTATAATAAAAAATCCTATATAAATATAGGTGCTCCTCTTTTTATTAGAGGAACCTAAATTTCGAGAAAATTTCATGATAGTTAAGGTTTAATAGTTGTATTTATAATAAGACTATTAAAAAATAATATTGTTACACTTTTTGTGGTTTGAATTGTGAAATTCTTTCTTCAAAACTTGTTGCAGATATAGGAACTACCACGTTTTGAAATAGTTCTATGAGTTGTTGGTTATGTTTCCATTTTTTTTGTTGTGCAAGATTAAAATGCACAAAGGTGCTCCATAGTATAGCTTTGATTTCTGTTTTATCTTGGTTCCACATTCTTATTTCTACTTGTAATTGATTTTCTGTAAACTGTATAAGCTGTGAATCAATAGTAACTTTTTCCATAAGGAGTGCTGGTCTTATGTAAGCTATTTGATTAGTACCAACAACCCAACTTACTCCTTTGCTTTTTGCGAGATCAAAAATATCGAGGTTATAGCACTCTTTTATTTGATCCTCACGTGCATTAATCATATAGTTGATATATGATGCATTATTGAGATGATTAAAAGGATCACAATCTTGAAACCTTATTAGTGCTTTGCTTTCTGGTGTTTTTGTTAGTGTCATGATTTCTTTATTTATTTTATACCGATTGGTATATTTCAGGTTAAAAAAAATGATAATTATCTTTTTAGCTTTTTATGAATCATGGTATCTATCTGATCCATGGTTTCCAATAAATAGCTGTTATCCTCCATAGTATGAGTCATAAAAATAGCACCTGTTATCATGCTATATAGTCGTTTTGCATATAGTATAGAATCTATTTCTTCTTTTATTTCGTTATGTTTTTTCCCCTTATCAATAAGTTTGGCTACATTGTTTTGAATTTTAGTGATAGCTGATTTTACATGTGCAAAAAGAGTAGGAATCTGATATTTTGCATCTACTCCCATATTGAGTACTGGACACCCACCTGTTTCTTGAGTATAATTGTAATAGTTTCTATAAAAATCGGTAATTAAAAATAATTTCTCAATAGGTGATTTACTTAATGATTGATGCTCTGCAATACGATCTATCATATTTCCTTCGGTCATTTTGAAAGCAGCAATAGCCAGTTCTTCTTTATTTTTAAAATTACCATAAATTGCACCCTTGGTAAGCCCAGTAGCTTTGGTAATATCACTCAAACTAGTTGCAGCATACCCATTTCTATTAAATATAGGAGCAACGGTTTGAGTTATAAATTCCTTAGTCTGTTCGGCTTTTGTAAGCATGTTATTTCTAATAATAAATGTAAATATATAAAAAATATACCAATTGGTATATTTTTTCATTTTGAATAGAATATTTTATGTGAAATTTTAATAAACGGTGTCGTTTATTAAAATTGATTGCGTAGATTTGTTTAATTAAACGTAAGCGTCTAATTATGCCAAAAATAATAGCTAAAAAAGAAGATTGGATAACCTTAGGGTATAAGCAATTTTCTGAACAAGGAATTCGGGGGATAGTGGTCGAAAAAATGGCTCTACAACTAAAGGTTAATAAATCAAGTTTTTATTGGCACTTTAAAACAAAAAAAGATTTTATGAATGAAATAATATCTTTTTGGGTAACCATAGATACTAATAAAATAGTATCATCTATAGAAAAAAAACAATCTGGTAAAGAAAAATTTGAAAAGCTGATAGAGTTGGTATTTAAGAAAGAACCTTATTTAGATTTTATTTTTTTTCTTAAACGATATGCCATAAAAAACAAGGAAATCCAATTATTGATAGATGAAATAGATAAGCAAAGGATTGATTATACCAAAGGTATACTTATAGAAATGGGATTTTCTATAAATGAAGCAACTATAAAATCTACATTATTTTATAAATATTTAATAGGTTATCATGAAATGATACGCTATAAAGAACAAAGCAAAAATTATGTAAGTAATGTAAAAATAGAACTCAATCAATTTATAAAATATTAACTGATGAAAACTAAAAATATATATTGGATTATTACAGGAATACTAAATTTGTTTACTGCTCTGTTACATTTAATAGCGGGTCAAATGGATCTCATAAATCCGTTATTTCTGAGTAACTTAAGTCTTCAAATACAGGCCGAACTATTAGGTGTTTGGCATATAGGTACTATTATCTTATTTGCTTCTTCTTGGATGTATTTTAAATATGGATTTGATACAAAAAGCAACAATAATTTAGAAACAGTTTCTTTTATAAGTTATCTGTATATCGCTTTCTCATTTGCATTTATCTTTTCAAGCTTTTATCAATCTGTATTTGCATTACAATGGGTTTTGCTCTTACCGATAGGAATATTGGGGCTTGTAGGAATTAAAAAATCCAAATCCAATAATTGATTTGGAGGCTCCTATTTGGTGTTTTTATTTTTTATAATTGAGTTACATAGCTTTTTTGCAAACTCAGGTTTGGTGTACATTTGATGTTTTTCTGAGTCCTCAATAAAAACATCAATATTCATAGTCTTATACCACTCTTCTTTTGGAGTATTTATATCATCCTCTCCATAATAGAGAATTGTTTTTGCTTTAGGTTTATTGGTTTCATAGCGCAGTCTTGTAGAAGAGATAGCATATAATGAAGAGGTGTTTTTATTTTTTAATGCAAATTTCCAGCCTATGGTACCCCCAACACTAAACCCAAGAATGCTTACTTTTCCTTTTTCAAGTTTCAGTAAATTTTGAACCGCCAGATTAATTCCTCCATTTACGAATTGATGATGAAGATTCTCTTCTTTATATGTAGAAGTGTCTAGTTCACCAAGTTTACAGCAGTCATAATATTGTATTTCAAAATGCCTTTCAAGCTCTTTTATGTAAAGATCGATCCATTGTGATTTTTTTTTACCCCAAAGATCTGAGAGAATTATTAGTCTAGGTTTCATATAGGCTGTAATAAATGATATTGCTTTGATGGTGAATAAGTATGTGTTTTGCTCAAAAAAACTAAAAAGAGTTATGTTTTATATTTCTGTTTTCCCTATAAAGACACTCACTTTTGGGTGCATAGGATTACCAGTAGTTCTTCTAAATGACACAATCTGACCTGTATGGTACAAAGCATCAGATATAGGGCCATTAATAATATGCCAAAATGGAAATTTTGTATCGTTATCTTCTTTTCTAAAAGTTACATTTAAATCACCAATATTTTCGTTTGTTTTATCAATAGATCGTTCACTTGCTTTTTTGAGATTAAGAAGGGTGTTTTTTCTCAATATTTCAAATGTCATTGTTGATAAATCAGTTGGAGTAAGTCTTACGCAAGGCAAACCATGCATTGTGTTAATAATCATTATAGAAAGCCAATATATATGTTCAATCGTTTCGTATGTACTGTATCCTTCTAATGAAGGTTTATATTCTAAATCATCCTTTGTAAGGTTTTCTGTAGCCCAATAATAACGATAACCAAGACCATCAATTAATCTAGATATGATCGCGCCAGAAGTGTAATGTTTAGGATACTTGGGAATTTGTTGATAAGGTAATTTCATATACAGAAGCGATTAGGAAATATAATTCCAGATATTTTTATGTTTAGCAAGTTGCTGGTAAGTATATAATAATACTTTATTCTTTTCTAGTGATAGAGAAGGGTCTTCTTTGAGAATTTTCATCGCATAATATCGAGCAGTTTTTAATATATCATTATCCCTTACAATATCTGCTATCTTTAGATTGAGAACGCCACTTTGCTGAGTTCCCATAATATCCCCTGGTCCACGTAGCTTTAAGTCTACTTCTGCAATATCAAACCCATCATTGGTACGTACCATCGTTTCTAATCTTGTTTTACTATCAGCCGATAGTTTAAAACTTGTCATAAGAATACAAAAGCTTTGCTCTGCACCACGACCTACACGTCCTCGTAGCTGATGTAATTGTGATAATCCAAATCGTTCTGCACTTTCTATAATCATTACGCTGGCATTAGGTACATTGACACCAACTTCTATTACAGTTGTTGCTACCATAATTTGAGTTTCTCCTTTTACAAAACGATCCATTTCATAGTCTTTATCGGCAGGTTTCATTTTACCATGTACGATAGAAATTTGATATTCTGGAGCAGGAAAAGAACGGGCAATACTCTCATATCCGTCCATAAGATCTTTGTAATCCATTGCTTCAGATTCCTGAATCAAAGGGTAGACCACATAAACCTGTCTTCCTTTTTGAATTTCTTCGGTAATGAATTTAAATACTTTTAAACGATTACTATCATATCGATGTACCGTTTTTATTGCCTTACGACCAGGAGGGAGTTCATCAATGACAGAAATATCCAAGTCTCCATACAAGCTCATCGCTAAAGTTCTAGGAATTGGAGTTGCTGTCATTACCAGAATATGAGGTGGATAGGTGTTTTTATGCCATAATTTTGCGCGTTGTGCCACACCAAACCTATGTTGTTCATCTATAATTGCTAAGCCAAGGTTTTTGAATTGTACTTTGTCTTCCAACACAGCATGAGTACCAATCAAAATATGTAATGAGCCATTTTCTAATTCCTCATGTATTTCTCGTCGCTCTTTGACCTTAGAACTTCCCATGAGTAATTTTATGTTAATATCTAAACCTTTAGTAAGTTCTTTGATCCCCATATAATGCTGATTGGCTAATATAGCGGTAGGAGCCATTAAACATGCCTGAAAACCATTGTCAATAGCAAGTAGCATAGTCATCAAACCTACAATGGTTTTACCAGAGCCTACATCTCCCTGTAAAAGCCGATTCATTTGTGCACTACTGCCAATGTCATTACGGATTTCTTTGATTACTCTTTTTTGGGCATTAGTAAGTTCAAAAGGAAGATGATTTTTATAGAAATCATTAAAATATGCACCAACCTGAGTAAAAGGGAAACCTTTGATTTTGTGTTTGCGAATTAATTTTTTTGTGATAAGTTGTAATTGAATATAAAAGAGCTCTTCAAATTTAAGACGATATTGTGCTTTAGAAAGAAGTTCTTGGCTTTTTGGGAAATGAACATTAAAAACAGCTTCACTTTTAGAGATAAGTTTTAAATCATTGATGATCTCTTGAGACAAGGTATCATAGAATCTTACTTTTGTTTCTATAAACAGCTGTTGCATCATTTTGCTCATTACCCTATTGGTAATTCCCTTGTTAGAGAGCTTCTCTGTAGAAGGATAAATAGGTTGCATTGCTGTCCTTAGGTTTTTTTCATGCTCAGCAAGTAGTTCCATATCAGGATGAGGCATACTAAAACCATTATAATATTTGGTTTTCCCAAAGATAACATAAGAAGTATTCAGCTTTAGATTTTCACGAATCCATTTATGCCCTCTAAACCATACCAACTCTATCGTTCCAGTCTCATCCATAAATTTGGCAACAAGTCTTTTTCCTCTTTTTTGTTCAACAGTTTTAAGGTTGATTATTTTACCAATAATCTGTACTTCGGCAGAATTACGTTGTAATTGATTGATTTTGTAATACTGAGTTTTATCCAAGTATCGATTAGGGAAAAGGTTGATAAGATCCTGATAGGTGTGAATACCCAACTCTGACCTAAGCAAGGTTGCTCGTGATGGACCAACACCTTTTAGATAATCAATCGGAGTTTGTAAAATAGAAGGATTCATTAGGACGAAGATAGCATTTATTAGAAAATAGTTCAACCAAAATGTTGTCACATAACCAGACTAATTTCGTTATTTTGGCAAAGCATTTGATTTATGTAGTTGATAAGGTAAATACAAGTGTATTATAGATATTAATAAGAAAAAGCGAATGAGATTTATTTTAAGTGTTTTTATTATACTTTTTTCCTTTGCAGGAAATACACAGGAAACAAGTTTAGATATATATAATAAAGAAGTTAAACAACAAGGGTATGTTGATTTTTTAGAAGGAAAGATTGATGTTGAACTGGCTATTAAAAAGAAGGAAATACAAGGGGAGGTAATGTATACTTTTAATATACTAGAACCTACTTCATCTATTTATATTGATGCTCAGCAAATGGAAATTAAAGGCGTTATACTTGATAAAAAACAAATAGATTTTAAATATGACGGTAAAAAAATTATAATTTCTTCTGATTTTAAAACCTCAAAAAACCACAGCATCACAATTCACTATAAAGCTAATCCCAAAAAAGCATTGTATTTTTTAAAGGATTATGAAGGAAATGATCAGATCTGGACACAAGGGCAAGGAAAATATACATCTAATTGGTTGCCAAGCTTTGATGATATGAATGAGAAAGTGATTTTTGATCTTACTATTCAATACGATCATAAGTATCAGGTGATAGCCAATGGTAATTTGGTCAGTACAAATGCAGTAAATGATTCTGTACAAAGTTGGAAATATGATATGAAACGCCCTATGAGTAGTTATTTACTTGCTTTTGTAGTTGGTAACTATGAGAAAGTGGTTGAGATTTCTTCAAATGGTACTCCTTTAGAAATGTATTATTACCCAACAGATAAAGATAAATACGAAGCTACATATAGGCATAGTAAAAAGATATTTGATTTCTTAGAAGCGGAAATCGGTTTTTCTTTTCCTTGGCAGAATTATAAGCAAATACCAGTAAAAGATTTTTTGTATGCAGGTATGGAGAATACGGGAACGACCATTTTTTCTGATGCTTTTGTGGTTGATGAGACTGCTTTTATAGATAGAAATTATATTAACGTCAATGCACATGAATTAGCACATCAATGGTTTGGGGATTTGATAACAGAAACTCATGGAACTCATCATTGGTTACAAGAAGGATTTGCAACTTACTATGCACTTCTTGCAGAGAAAGAGATTTTTGGAGAGGATTACTTTATGTATAAGTTGTATGAGAGTGCAGAGCAACTTACAGAGTTATCCAAGACCAAAAATGCCACCTCATTGATGAACCCAAAGGCAAGTTCACTTACTTTTTATCAAAGAGGAGCATGGGCCGTTCATGCACTGAGAAATTTAATAGGAGAGACCAGTTTTAAAATTACGATTCATAACTACCTAGAAAAGTATAAGTTTCAAAATGTGACTACAGATGATTTTATAACAATCGCAGAGGAGGTAAGTGGTACAGACTTAACATCATTTAAGGTATTATGGATAGAAAATATAAAGTTTCCTTCTCAAGAAGCATTAAATATACTTACCAAATCAGAATTTATAAAAAGATATCTAAGTCTGGCACAAGAGCGAACACAGCCATTAGAAGGAAAATGGGGTACTTTGGCAAAAGCATTAGATTTCCCTACAAATGATTATATAGGCCAGGAAGCAGTGTATCAATTAGAAGGAAAGAGCACACCAGAGATCATAGCACTTTATGATAAAGCTTTTGAAACTAATAATGTTTTTGTGCGTCAGGCTATAGCTAATACATTGAGGTCAGTTCCTCAAGGTCTCCAAAAGCAATATGAATCTTTATTAAATGATTCATCATATGCAACTATAGAACCCGCATTATATCATTTATGGACGAGCTTCCCCAAGAAAAGAAAAGAATATCTTGATACTACCAAAGATATCATTGGATTCAATACCAAAAATGTGAGAACATTATGGTTGGTATTGGCATTGAATACACAAGGATATGAAACAGATAAGCATCAAAAATTTTATGTTGAGTTATCAGGATATACCTCGCCAAAATATAATACGAGTACAAGAGAGAATGCTTTTGCATATCTAGAAAGTTTACAGGCTTTTTCTGATCAATCATTAATTCATCTAGCAGAAGGGGTGGTGCATTATAATTGGCGTTTTAGAAATTCGTGTAGAAAAATGATGGATAAATTATTAAAAGACGAAGAATATAAAAAGAAATATGTAGTTTTATTAAATGATTTGCCACAAGATCAACAAGATTTTATAAAAAATAAGTTAACCCCATAATATATAATATGCGCGCATTGGTGATTTCTGGAGGCGGTAGTAAAGGAGCTTTTGCAGGAGGCGTTGCACAATATTTGATTCAGGATTTAGGTAGACAATATGATTTGTTTATGGGGACATCTACTGGAAGTTTGTTGGTATCTCACCTTGCAATGTCAAAAATAAAAGAGATAAAAACTTTTTATACATCAGTAAATCAATCTTCTATATTCAGAAACTGTCCATTTACCATAAAAAAGAAAAGATGGTATACTAGTATTAATATCAATCATTTTAATGTACTACTTAATTTAATTAGAGGTCAAAAATCTTTTGGCGATAGTAGAAACCTTAGGGATTTAGTAGAAAATGCCATTTCAGAACCTTTTTTTGAAGAATTAAAAAACGGAGATAAAGATATAATTATCACAGTAACCAATCTATCTACAAATGAAGTAGAGTATAAATCTATAAAAGATTGTGAGTATCAAGATTTTTTGGATTGGATTTGGATATCTTGTAATTACCCGCCCTTTATGAGTTTGGTAAGAAAGAATAATTGTGATTATGTAGATGGTGGTTTAGGATCTATGGTTCCAATAGAAGAAGCAATAAAGAGAGGAGCTACAGAGATTGATGTTATTATTCTAGAAACTGAAGTAACTCACCTAAATCGTATGCCTACAAAAAACCCTTTTTCTTTGATTACAAATATGGTAGACTTTATGATGGATAGAATAGAGCATCAAAATATTAGAATAGGTAAGTTCAAAGCTATGGAGCAAGATGTTGCTATAGATTTATATTACACACCTACTGTGCTCACTACCAATTCATTAATTTTTGATAAAGAAAAAATGACGCAATGGTGGACAAAAGGTTATAACTTTGCAAAGAAAAAAAACGTTTCGAACCCATTATAATATGCGAGCATTAGTAATTTCAGGAGGAGGTAGTAAAGGAGCTTATGCTGGTGGTGTAGCCCAATATTTAATTCAAGAACAAGGTAAAAAATATGACCTCTTTCTCGGAACCTCTACAGGTAGTCTTTTAATCTCACAATTGGCGTTGGGTAATATAGATAAGATGTATGATATCTATACGAATGTAAATCAACATACGATTTTTAATGTAAACCCTTTTGTTGTTAGGAAAAAAGGAAATAGAGAATTTGTATCTATTAATTTCTTTTCATCTTTATGGCAGTTTATAAAGAAGAAGCGCACTTTTGGAGAAAGTAAGAATTTAAGAAAAGCAATTAGAAGAAATTTTTCTGAGGCAGAATTTAGATTGGCTAGAAAAAAAGTGGACGATGTTGTGGTGACTGTTTCTAATCTTACCAAAAATACGACAGAATATAAATCGATTAATGATTTTTCTTATGAGGATTTTTGTGATTGGATTTGGATATCCTGTAATTATGTTCCTTTTATGAGTTTGGTAACCAAAGACGGATGCGAGTATGCAGATGGTGGATTTGGGTGTATGGTGCCTATTCGAGAAGCGATAAGAAGGGGAGCTACAGAGGTAGATGCAATTATTTTGGAATCAGAGAATATGGAGCACAATAAAGTATTGGGTAAAAATCCATTTTCTCTTATGGTAAACCTATTTAGTTATATGTTGGATCAGGTAGAAGGACATGATACCGTATTAGGTAAATTAGCTGCGATCAATAGAGAAGTACCTCTCAATTTATATTATACACCATCTAAACTTACCGAAAATTCATTAGTTTTTAATAAAAAATTGATGAGTAGTTGGTGGCGACAAGGGTTTGAATATGCTGCTAACAAAGCAAAACTTGCAGAGGAAAACAAAATCAAGGATATAGATATGGCAGGGTAAAAGAGAAATAATTTATAAACCTCCTTTTGATATCATTATAGAAATAGCGAGAATATTATTTATAGAATGAAATATAATTCCTGGGAGTAAACTACCAGATTTTTTTCTTAAACTACCTACAAATAATCCAAATATAAAGAATACAGGAAATAAAAATAAGTCTCCATGTACAGTAGCAAATAATAAAGATTGTAAGACATTTGCCCAGTTAAAAAAAATATATTTTCTACAAGAATCAAGGATAACTCCTCTAAAGATTAACTCTTCATAAATAGGTACAAGAATTCCTATCAACAGATAACCAGTGCCATTGCCATAATTAGATAAAAGTGCCAAAATATCCTCTCTAGTAGATAATAATATATTGGGTATAGAAGTAAGGTCTTCTATTGAGATATCAAAAATACTCATCCCAACTCTGATATAAATTACCGAGATAATT
Source organism: Aquimarina sp. I32.4 (assembly GCF_002924285.1). Lineage (NCBI taxonomy): Bacteria > Pseudomonadati > Bacteroidota > Flavobacteriia > Flavobacteriales > Flavobacteriaceae > Aquimarina > Aquimarina sp. I32.4. Next base: position 37,261 of record NZ_PGUB01000020.1, read on the forward strand.
TTAAAAAGAATAAAGTAACCTATTGCGGTAAGTATGCTTTTACCAATACTCCAGTGTTTTAGAAAAAAAACTTTGATATTGGTTTTATTCAACGTAATAAAACTAAAAACAGCAGCTGATAAAATAAAAATAAGAGTGCTTAGTCCAAGTTTTTGATCATTTATTGATTCATCATCATATTCTGTCCAATTAATCCATGAATTTAAAGCTTCTGGCTCGACTAATAAAGAAGCAAATGAAGCAAGTAGAAAGCCAGAACTAACAATCCAGAAACTTTTCAGTCCCCAAGTATAATCAGTAGATGGTGAATGATTAATGATTTTCCATTTATGGCCTATAAAATAAACAGGCAATATCCAGATAGAGGGTAAGATAATGAATAGTAGAAATAGTAGTAATAAACTTGATAAGCCTAAAATATCATGAATTTTCCAAGATAAGAAAGGATGTGTAAAAAAAAGTTTTAAACGATAAATGCATAAAGGGTCCATAGCATAACCATTATCTCTATATGCATTGTAACTATCAATACAATCATCACTGTTTTGAAACTTTAGATCGTGTAAAAAAAGATTGAGTTGAGCTGCATCGTTATTCCAGTTATTTATCGTGTCAGCAACCAAATATTCTCTTGCTAATGTATACTCTTCTATTCCTTCTAAAGTTTTAGCAAGTTTAGCTTTATTATTATAAGTAGAATCGATTGCATTAATTTTTTTATAAATGGATAGTGCAGTGGGATAGTCTTCTAATTTCAATATTAAATTTGCTCTTTGGTTAAGTTGCCAGACAGATGTTGTACTATCGATGCCATTTTGTAAAGACTCTAAGGCTTCTCCTTTTTTTTCTAAAGAGATTAGTATCTTAGAATATTGTAGTATTGAAGTGTATTTTTTATCATAAGAAATAGCTTTCTTTATATAGGTATATGCATTTTCAAAATCATCATTATCATAATTATTTATAGCTATTTCGTAATATATAATTCCAAGATTTTCAGAACTCCAAAGCTCAGGAGTTGTTTTGATAGATTTTTCTGCTTTTTCAAATATTTTTTTAAGTTCATCTCCCCAAGTAAAAGAAGTATGAAAAACTAATACGTCAGGATGATTAGGATATTTATTTAATAAAGCAGTTGTGATACTATCAAAATACTTCTGATTAGGGTTAGAGTCTTCATATTCATCATATTGAGCAATCCGAATAAATTTACATTTTTCTATATGCGTTAGGATATCATTTGGATGTTTTTGAAGATAAGTATCAAATGTATCAAGAATATCATTATAGGTTTTAGTCTCACTATGTTTAAGTTTTTCAAGAAAAAAATCGTGTTTTAATTTTTTGCTTTGCGCATTAATATTAATGCATATAAAAAGATAAAATAGGAAGAAAAAAGGGAGATGATATTTCATTTATGAATTACAATATATCACTAATTTCATTTTTGACAAAAGCTAGTGCAGCATCACTAGGAGCTCCTTTTTCTACAAGTTCAGTAAGAATTATTTCTCGCATTTTATCAGCAGAATCAACTGATTCTTGAAATGTTGTTTTTCTAATCAGAGAAATAGTAGCATTTTTAGCAGCTTTAACAGTATTCCAACATTCATCAGACACATAAATTTGTTGTGTGAGATTATGTTCAAACTCCTGATCGATTGTATTGATCAATAGGGATTCGTAATTATTTTTATCTTCTCCCACAGGAGCCATTCTGGTCAATAATTTACCAGGAGAAATTCTTTCTAAAAATAGAACGATACGTTCATATGCTTGAATTTTTAGTGGTAGCGCTTGTTTTTGATTTTCTCGATGCAAAAGAAATCTACGTCGTCGCTCTTCGTTTGTAGTGTGAAGTTTAAAAAAATAGACAGCAAGTAGCGTGACTAATATTGCTGGAATTAAAGAAATAATTAATGGTATAATTTCAATTTTCATTCTTAGGGTATAAAATTATTTTGTTAATTTGGTTATTCTGAGATTTGTTTGATATAATTTCCGCCAAGATACGTACATTCTTTTAAATCTTGAGTACATGTATATTCAACAGGAGTTTTTGTGTATTTAAAAGATGCTTGTAGTGTTTTTGTTAGTTCACCATCATCTACATTGAGATCTATATCTTGCATAGTAAATTGACAAGGATGCTCATAGCCAGAGGCATGAGTGATCTCTGTAAATTCTTTTCTAAATGTTTTAAAATACTGTGCCAAGCGATCTGATTTTATAGGAGTATTGATCCCTTTTTGTAACCATTTACTTTGCGTTGCTATACCACTAGGGCAATGGTTTGTATGACATACTTGAGCTTGTATACAGCCAATACTCATCATCGCTTCTCTAGCTACATTAATACAATCAGCCCCCATTGCAAATGCCATTGCTGCTTTTGCAGGAAATCCAAGTTTTCCACTACCAATAAAAACAATACGTTCGGTAAGGTTATGTTTCTGAAAGATTTTATAAACGGCAGTAAAACCATATACCCAAGGTAATGATACGTGATCTGCAAAACTAGGAGGGGCCGCTCCTGTACCTCCCTCACCACCATCAATAGTGATAAAGTCGGGCCCTCTGTTGGTCTCGACCATTAATTTTGCAAGAAGCTCCCACTGTTCTGTTTTTCCTATTGCCGCTTTTATACCAACTGGCAAACCAGTTTCTTGAGCAATATCCTCTATAAACTGTAATAATTCTGGTACGTTGTTGAAAGCCTTATGAGAAGAAGGCGATAACACATCTTTACCTATTTCTACACCTCGTATTTTTGCTATTTCAGGTGTGATCTTAGCACCAGGGAGTACACCTCCTTTTCCTGGTTTTGCTCCTTGGGATAATTTGATTTCTATAGCTCTTATAAAAGGGTTGTTAGATACAAGCTCTTTTAGTTTTTCCATAGAAAAATTACCATCTTTATCACGCACTCCAAAATATCCAGTTCCAAAATGAAACATAACATCTCCACCATTACTGTGATAGGGAGAAAGCCCCCCCTCACCAGTGTTGTGATATGCATTTGATTTTTTAACTCCAATATTTAGTGACTCTACAGCTTTTGCAGAGAGAGAACCAAAACTCATAGCAGAAACATTGATAACAGATCCTGGGCGATAGGGTTTTGCTCTTTTGTTATAGATACCCATTACTTTTGCACAAGGAAGAAAAGATTTATCCTCTCTATTAGGATGATCTTTATCCATCTTGTATGGTATCATACAGTTTTTTATAAAAATATGCTGGTGCAAATAAATATCTCGATCGGTACCAAAACCTTCATAATTATTTTCATTTTTTGATGAAGCATAAACCCATCCTCTTTCAATTCTATTAAAGGGTAGTTCTTCTCGATTATTAGCAACAAAATATTGCCGTATTTCGGGACCAATACTTTCTAGAAGATATCTTAAATGTCCGATAATCGGAAAATTATGACTTACAGTATGTCTACGATTGAAAAAAATATCACGGATTGCAATTATAGCTAATCCAATAATGATCCATATCCACCAGGATATAGATCCAAAAAAATTAAGGGCACTTTCCATTTTTATAGTATCTATGGTATATTAAGGTAATCAATAGTTAGTTGAGACATTACTTTAACTCCAAGCAATAACCCGTCCTCATCAATATAAAAATCTGGCGTATGATGAGCAGCAGATTTGTGTGTTCCAGGTGTTTTTCCCCCTAGAAAGAAATAAAACCCAGGGACTTTTTCTTGAAAATACGAAAAATCTTCACCACCAGTAGTGGCTTTTGCTAAAATAACATTTTTTTTACCTGCAACGCCTTGTATGGTAGGTAACATTTTTTTTACAAGATCGAGGTCATTATATGTTATAGAAGTATTATTCTGAAAAGTAATGGTGGCATCACCTCCATAAGCTTTTGCAAGCGCAGGAACCATTTCATTCATACGACGTATGATATGTGATCTCATTTCTGGATCTAAAGTACGAACAGTACCAATCATCTCAGCACTCTCAGGAATGATATTAAACCGTACTCCACTTGTGATTTTTCCTACTGTGATTACCGCAGCCTCTTGTACAAGAGGTGTTTCTCTACTGATAATTGTTTGTAAACCATCAATGATTTTAGCAGAAATAAGAATGGGGTCAACTCCAGACCAAGGAGCAGATCCATGAGTTTGTTTTCCTTTTACATTAATAACAAAACGTTCTACGGCAGCCATTGTTCCTCCTGGTTTATAACGAATTTTCCCTACTTCGGTTCCAGAGTTAATATGTAATCCAAAAATAGCATCTACATCAGGGTTTTTCAATACTCCTTCTTTTATCATTAATTTGGCACCACCTTCTTCTCCTGGGGGTGGACCTTCTTCGGCAGGCTGAAAAATGAATTTAACAGTTCCGTTTATTTTATCTTTATGTTTGGCAAGTACTTCTGCAACTCCCATTAGTATCGAGGTATGAGTATCATGTCCGCAAGCATGACTTACCCCAACTTCTGCATCTAGAAAAGTAGTTTTTACAGTAGACTTAAAAGGAACATCTGCTCGCTCAGTTACTGGCAAGGCATCTATATCAGCTCTTAGTGCAACTGTTTTTCCTTCTTTTCCTCCTTTGAGGATGGCAACTACTCCTGTTTTAGCAACATTTTCAGTTACTTCTAGTCCAAGGTTTTTAAGGTGTTTGGCAATTTTTTTTGCAGTCTCAAATTCTCGATTTGAAAGCTCAGGGTTTTGATGAAAGTCACGCCTCCATGCGATTACTTTAGATTCAATTTCATTTGCTGATACATTAATTTCTGGATCAATTTGTTGCGCGTGAGTAGTGCAACAAATTAATAGAGTAAGAAATAGAGAAAATGGTTGTATTTGTACTTTCATCAGATTCAAAAATTAATAAGACGGTAGTTATTGTTTTGTAATTGTACTAATGCTGTCATTGCTGATAAAGCGATCTGTATTTCAGGAAGAATATCTTTTTTAGAAATATTATAATACGCTGCTGTTTGCCCACATAAAATAATTTGCACTCCTTTTTTTGCCAAATCAGAAATAAGTAGCGTATTTGGGTTGTCAATATTATATTTAGAAGCATATTCAGCATCTGTTAGAATATCAAATGCGGCTGATCCATGAATGACCATTGCAACTTTCAATTTCTTTTCTGGTACTCCTGCGTCTACATGCATGTTGAGATATCTTGCAGCCGTATTAATAAGAGGGTTTACCTTTGTGCTGTCACCAAATGTTCGACCAATATCAAAAACAACTTTTAAATCTTGTTGTATATTAGTCTTAAAATCTGGATTCGTTACAGAGTAAGTCTGTCCATACTCTGTTATAACCGTACCTTTTTTAGTCTTTTGTTGCGAAAAGCTAAAAATGGGAAACAGGATAAAGATATAAAATACGCTATTGATGTTCACTCGTTGAATTTTTGTTTTTAAAGATATTCAAAAATCTATTAATTGAAAGTTAAAATACAAATATGCTTTGTTTTAAGATATAAAAATAAAGCATATCGCCAGATTATGGAGATATGTTTTATGTTATGAGTGTTTTTTTATTCTCTAATTAATTTTCCAATAGACTTATTATTCATAAGAATCATGTATAATCCATTTGCTAGTTCAGAAATATCCACTTGAGCAGTAGGAGGAATGTCTATAATGACTTGGCCTCTTAGATTTACAATTCTTAAAGAGTAATTATCCGCAGTGATTCCTTCTATATGTAGCACATCTCCATCATATACAGGATTTGGGTAATAGATAAAAGTTCTATTTTCACGACCAGTATTAAGAAATGTCTGATTTACATTAAAGGCTTTAGAGGTTACATGGCAGCCAGTTTCATTAAATACATCTACAATATATTCTCCAACTTGTTGAGGTATATGTTCAGATCGATTTGCTCCATCTATAGCAATTCCTTGACGGTACCATTGGTAAGAAGAAAAAAGATCAGGAACCATTAGTTTTTGATTATTTACCGTTATTGATGGTGTCTCAGGATTATCTGATACATTTATTTTTACTTCTGTTCTTGTTGTAATACAATTACCATTTACTCCTTCTACATAATAGGTAGTAGTAGTAGCTAATGCTGGGGTCTCATAGATTCTTCCAGAAGCAATACTGGTCCCTCCAGATGGAGAGTTATACCAATTATATTGACTATTACCTGATAAAGAAAGGGTTACGGATTCTCCTTTGCATATATTTTGATTGCCTATAACGGGTTGTTCAGGGCTTGGTGATACAATTACTTGTACTTCTATTCTTGAGGTAGTACAATTACCAAGTACTCCTTCTACATAATAGGATCTGGAAGCCTCAAGAATTGGGGGAGTATAGGTTGTTCCAGAAGCAATGATTGTTCCTCCAGTAGGCGAATCATACCAATTATATTGACTAGTACCAGATATAGAAAGGGTTACAGATTCTCCCTTGCATATTCTTTGATTAGACACAACAGGTTGTTGTGGGCTTTCTGTTACTGTTACGGTTACTGCAGTTCTGGTTTCTGTAATACAGCCACTGATTACTCCTTCTACATAATAGGTTCTATTAGATGTAAGAATAGGAGTTTCAAAAGTAGCCCCAGAATTTATACTGCTACCTCCTGTAGGAGTAGTATACCATTTGAAGTCACTATTTCCTGTTGCTGTAATAATTCCTGATTTTCCACTACAAACCTGTTGATCGGTAGCAATGGGCTGATTAGGAGATGCTATATTTATTGTTTTACTTATCGTATTATCACCAGACTCATTTGTAGTGGTAAGCGATATAGTATATCTTCCTTTTGTAGAATAGGTGTGCGCTGGGCTCTCAGAAGCAGAAGTAGTACCATCACCAAAATCCCATAAATATGAAGTAATTCTATTGGTAGATCTATTTTGAAATTCAATTGCCAAACAATTAGGAGTTATTTCAAAATCAGATAAAGGAGGGTTTTTATCATCACCAGGGGGATAACTACCAGATATAGTGTAATTACCTAAAGAGGCATAATCAGAATATCCATTATTAACGGTTCCTTCACCAACACCATCAATTTCTATATAATAAATACCTTCATTAAGGTTTTGATTGATAGATGCGCTAAGCCCTGCGGGGTTAGAAACAGCAACTTCTTGTCCTAATTCATTTAGAATTTTGGCTTGTATATTTAGATTTGGATAGTCAGGGTCGGGTTCAAAATTAAAAGAAACATTACCTGTTTCTATTGCAAAAGAGAACATATCTTTATCTTGTCTAGTACTTATTAAACCAAAATTTTGGTCAGCACTTACTTGTCCAGATGGAGCTACTCGTATTGCCGTAGCATCATCGATAAGATCTCCATGATCATCATTTTGAAAACCAACGCCGTTTCTATTGCCAGAAATAATAGCAATATCGTCTTGTGTGTTTGTAGCGGTAGCATATTCTCCGCTACTCCATTGACCGATTTCTCTATCAACACTCCATCCCATAATTGGGCTCCATACACCATGACCATCATAATATTCATCATTAGGAGCACTATCATGTGATAAACCTAGGGTATGCCCTACCTCATGGGAACCTGTTTCTCCAGCAGCTCTGGTGCCTAGATTATATATCCAACATGGGTTATCTACATTTGAAGAAAATGAATTTCGATAAGCAACACCTCCAGCTTCAGGAGCGGCATCATTTGTTGGCGTAAAAATACACATCATTCTTCGGTTTACAGGAGCAGCATCAAAAAGGTCTCTTCGTGTAGTTACGTTAAGGTTAAATGGGCGAAAATCTTCAGCCATTATTTTCCATATCTCAGTTATTTTTTGGTCAGTAAAATTAGGAGATTGTGCATCGATAGTAGCTCCACCAAGCCACGAGGTATTAGATACTCGTTCTCCATCAAAATCAAGATAGATAATACCAGGAGCATCTGGTAAACTTTCTAATTGCAATAAAGTTTTGGCTACAGAAGCATGTTCCGTTTTGGCTTCATTAGAACTTACTTTTTCATAATTAACACATAAGATTGAATTGATATCACTTTCTTTTACATATACCTTGCCATTGGCCTCATTAGAATATAAAGCATACGCTTTTTTATCATTATATAGTATGATAGTACCTTCTAGTTTATTATTCTTTCTTGTGAAAGAAAAAGTAGAAGATTGCTGATTGTTCACATTTCCTATAAGAGAAAGACCAGTATCAGTTTGCTTTTGTACATTAAGTTTGAAAGAAAAAGATTGTTCATTTCCTATCGTAATAGGAGCAGATTTACTTTGTTGTGGATTTGTAAGACTATTTACGAAGCTTTGTTGGTCATTGGATATCAGATATGATTTTTGAGATTGACCATAGGTAGTTACTCCAGCTATAGCAATAGTAGCTGTGAGAAAATACCGTAGTAATTTTCTTTTCATGTTGAGTTTGATTGTTAAGTATTTATTTCGACTGTGACGTATTAAATTTTAGTATTTCAAATTTATTGTGAGTTTTAATTAATGATAAGGTGAATGTTTGGATGTAAAATTAAAATAATTTAGACGTATTTTATGTTAAAAATACGTCTAAAGTCATAAGTTTTCAGAATTTAAAATTCTATAAACTTAAAATTAACTATATCTTATGAATATAGTAATGATTATTATAAGAAGAACATTATAAAATGCTTATGATTCTTTCTAATGGTATGATGGTTGATTGCTTAAGAATAACTTCTTTGTCAGTTATTCCCCATATAGTAGTTTCTACTTTTTTGAGTCCTGTATCATCTACAAAAACAATTTTTACTTTTTGATGCTCTAGATTTCCTAAAGAAAGCGCTCTTTGTAACTCAAGAAATCGATCAATTTGATCTTTTCTTTTATCTAATACATCGTTTTTAGGGAATTTCAAAAATTTAATTTGTTCTTTTTGTACCACTTGTACATTCATGTTTGGGGTCATAAGTGTTAAGTTTTGTTAGATTTTTAATTTTGACTAAAAGGAGTGTTACTCTTTTTTGTTTTGCTAAATATAGTGTATTTTGTCTTAAAAAATTGCATTTAATCTATGTTTTTTGAATTGAAACTTTTAAAAATGTAAGAATATGTTGTTTTTGTTATATTGTTTGTAAAGGGAGTAAATGGGGATTGTTCTTTTTTTTAGAGTAAATAATAGTGGGTTGAAAAATCTATAGATGACAAGTTTTCAGAAATAATATAGCAATCAAAAGTTGTTGACTACGATTTGTTTACAAAAAATCTACACTCTACTTCCATAACCGTAGTTCTTTCCTTAAATTTCGCCTTTAAATTATTTATTACTTTGGAAGAATATATAGCAGAGTTGAATGACGCCCAGAGGGCTCCTGTACTTCAGATAGAAGGCCCTATGATTGTTATTGCAGGAGCAGGTTCAGGAAAAACGCGAGTACTTACATATCGTATTGCTTATTTGATGCATAAGGGAGTAGATTCATTTAATATACTATCTTTGACATTTACCAATAAGGCAGCGCGAGAAATGAAAAAGCGTATCGCTGATATTGTTGGTTCTAGTGAGGCCAAGAATTTATGGATGGGAACATTTCACTCAATTTTTGCCAAGATACTTAGGTTTGAAGCTGATAAGTTGGGATATCCGTCTAATTTTACTATTTATGATACACAGGATTCTCAGCGATTAATTGCCTCTATTATCAAAGAAATGGGGCTTGATAAAGATATCTATAAATACAAGCAGGTAAATTCACGTATTTCATCATACAAAAACAGTTTGATAACTGTAAAAGCATATTTTAAGAATGCAGAATTGGTAGAGGCAGATGCTATGGCAAAACGCCCTCGTATGGGAGAAATCTATGAACAATATGTGGAACGTTGTTTTAAGGCAGGTGCGATGGATTTTGATGACTTATTATTGAAAACTAATGAATTATTGAATCGTTTTCCAGAAGTTTTAGCAAAGTATCAAAATAGATTTAGATATATTCTGGTAGATGAGTACCAAGATACAAATCACTCACAGTACCTTATTGTACGGGCATTATCAGATAAGTTTCAGAACATATGTGTGGTAGGTGATGATGCACAGAGTATTTATGCCTTTCGTGGTGCGAATATTAATAATATTCTGAATTTTCAGAGGGATTATGACAATGTACAACAGTATAGATTAGAGCAAAATTATAGATCTACAAAGAATATTGTAGAAGCGGCAAACTCTATCATAGATAAGAATAAGACCAAGCTAGATAAAGTGGTATGGACTGCAAATGGTCCTGGACCCAAAATTTTGGTAAATCGTTTGGTGACAGATGGAGATGAGGGAAGGTTTGTAGCGAGTTCTATTTTTGAAAACCAAATGCAACACCAATTAGGTAATGGTAAATTTGCTGTATTGTATAGAACCAATGCACAATCAAGAGCTATTGAAGATGCATTGCGTAAAAGAGATATTAAATATAGAATTTATGGAGGATTATCCTTTTATCAAAGAAAGGAAATCAAAGATGTATTAGCATATCTGCGGTTGGTCATTAACCCAAAAGATGAAGAAGCGTTAAAACGAGTAATTAATTATCCAGCCAGAGGTATTGGAATTACTACTGTAGATAAATTGATAGTCGCTGCTAATCATTATGATCGCTCTATTTTTGAAGTTATCGAGAACTTGGATCGTATTAATCTAAAAATTAATAGTGGTACCAAAACGCGATTAGAAAACTTTATAATGATGATCAAAAGTTTTCAGATAACGAATGAAACATCTGATGCTTTTATATTGGCAGAAATGGTGGCCAAGAAAACGGGATTATTACAAGAACTCAAAAAAGATGGTACGCCAGAAGGGATTGCTCGTATAGAAAATATAGAAGAATTACTTAATGGGATTCGAGATTTTGTAGAAGGACAAAAAGAGTTGGCAGATGTAAGAGGGGCATTAGCCGAGTTTTTAGAAGATGTAGCCCTTGCGACAGATTTGGACCAAGATACAGGAGATGATGATAGGGTGGCATTGATGACAATTCACTTAGCCAAAGGGTTGGAATTTCCTTATGTGTATATTGTAGGGATGGAAGAAGACCTTTTTCCTTCTGGGATGAGTATGAATACTCGAAGTGAGCTAGAGGAAGAACGACGTCTGTTTTATGTTGCATTGACACGTGCAGAAACACAAGCATATCTTACATATACCCAATCTCGTTATCGATGGGGTAAATTGGTAGATGCAGAACCTAGTAGATTTATAGAAGAAATCGATGAGAAGTACATAGAATTCCTAACTCCAATGGAGAGTTATAGATATAAACCATTGATTGATTCTGATATTTTTGGAGAAGTAGATAAAAGTAAACTAAGGCTTAAAAAACCTATAACAGGGTCGCCTCCATTAGCACATAAACCTACAGAAGAGCAATTAAGAAAACTTAGAAAACTAAGGCCAGTTACTAATGAAACAACTGGGCAAACAGTTCCTACGAATAATGTTGATGAAAATCTCTTACCAGGAACAACGGTAGAACATATGAGATTTGGTAGAGGAAAAATTTTAAAAATAGAAGGAACAGGTCAAGATAAAAAAGCAGAAATTCATTTTGACAAAGGAGGAATAAAAAAGTTATTACTTCGTTTTGCTAAATTGAAAGTTTTATAAAAATTATTTATCCCTAATAGTATACCGTATACCCCTTTGATATGGCAGAGTTTGTAAAGTTATATAATGAGAACCCTAATCCTAGAGAACTACAGCGAGTTGTAGATTGTTTACGAGGTGGTGGATTGGTTATTTATCCAACAGACACAGTCTATGGATTAGGCTGTGATATTAGTAATAATAGAGCATTAGAACGTATTGCACAAATCAAAGGGGTAAAATTGGCAAAAGCTAATTTTTCATTTATCTGTAAAGACCTGAGTAATCTCTCAGATTATGTGAAACAAATTGATAACGCCGCTTTTAAATTGCTAAAGAGAACACTTCCTGGAGCTTATACTTATATTCTGCCAGGGAATAATAATCTACCTACGGTATTCAAAAAAAGAAAAACAGTTGGTATTCGTGTTCCCGATAATAATATTTGTACGGCTATAGTACAAGAATTAGGAAATCCAATTGTTTCAACTTCTATTCATGACGAAGATGAAGTAATAGAGTATACCACTGACCCAGAATTAATATTAGAAAAATGGGATAGTTTGGTTGATATGGTAGTAGATGGAGGATATGGTGATAACATACCATCTACAGTAATTGATCTTACTAGTGGTGAACCAGTACTCATACGAGAAGGTAAAGGGAGTATAGATATTATTTAACTATAATCCATCTTTAAAAACAAAATAAAGATTAGTATTATGAACGCTTTTTACGTATTCCCGTATGATCCATACCTTGTTTTCTCTCTAGTTCTATCATCTTTTTTGGTCTAAAATTTAAAATCAAAGCCCTTCTTTGACTATCAGTAGTATTACCTTTGCTATAATGTAAAGTAAAACCATCATGAAAAGTGCATCCACCAATATCTAGAGGAATAGATGTTGCTTCACTAGTATCTGTCTTACAGTACAATGCGCCTCCATTGGGTAAATTGCTATGTTCTAGAACGTTTTGATTATGAACAGAAAGAAACCACATACATCCATTATCCTCATATACTTTATCTAGAGCTATCCAACAACTCACTGCTCTTTTATCTGGTAAATCAATCCAATACGCAGCATCTTGATGCCAAGGAGTGGGTGTCTCTGTATGAGGAGCTTTGTTGATAAGCATATCAAAATCTAGTTCCATATCATCACCAAGAAGATCTTTGGCCTGTTGTAAGGCTTTGCTATAAGCAATATGTTTCAATAGTTGAGGTTCTATAAGACTAGGTCTCATTATTTGAGTAATTCTTTCTGTCATTTTTGTATTGGTTTCGTTTTGTCCCGCTAAATCACTTCGTAAATGAGCCGTTTTTTTTGTATCATTCAGTAGATGATTATAAATGCCCAGTAATTTCTGTGCAGAATCAATATCAAAAAGACGATCTACTTTGGTAAAACCATTTTTTAAGAAATCAGTTTTTATAGTGTTCATAATTAGGTGTTTATTTTTATCCAAAGATCAGTAAATCATTTTAGTAAATCTTCTAAATTTGTACTACCTTACTTTTTTATACAAATATTGATATGAATTCAGAAGAGCGTATCGTGCATTTTCTACCAGATTATGGGATCAACAGATGTTTGCAGTTTGGGTATTATAAATATTCTAAGGTTGGTAAGCAGTTGCCAGTACATCAACATATAGATAGTATAGAGATTTGTTTTTGCATAAATGGAGAGCAACACTATCAAGTCAACGATGAGCTTTTTAAGTTAAATGGAAATGATATTCTTATCATTCCTCCTAATGAAAATCATAGTACAGGTGATTATCCAGAGGATAAAGGAGAATTGTTTTGGTTACAAATTACCTGTTCTGATGGAGAAAGTAGTTTTTGCAATTTACCAGAAGAACATTCCTTATACCTTATCGATGCATTAGAAAAAGCTTCTAAACAAGTTTTTAAAGGAGCATTTCAGATAAAATTTATGCTTGATGGATTATTAAATGAATTAGAAACAAGTGATGTAACCTTATCCAGAATATATATAAACCAACTTATCATACAGATAGTATTAGAAGTCATTCAGCTTTCAAAACAAAAACAAGAGTATTCTCCACGACAAAAGCTTAATCTCATTGATGAGTTTATCATAGACAACATGCATCGCATTGTTTATGTAGATGAATTAGCAGTTATTTCTGAAGTTTCGGTTGGTTATTTCAAATCATGGTTTAAAAATACGGCAGGAATTCCCCCAAAAGAATATGTAAATAGATTAAAAATTGAGCAATCAAAAATTGACTTGCTTACAAAGGAAAATATTACTACTGTAGCGTATGACTTGGGTTTTAGTTCTTCGCAATACTTTTCTACTATTTTTAAAAAGTTTACTGGCTATACTCCAAAATCTTACATTTCTTCAAAAGAGAATAGCTGATTGTTTAAAACACAATAAAAAAGACGGGTTTTCTAGCTACGAAAAAAAATATTATCTATTTTTGATGGATATTGGATACAGAGAAAACAATTGTATAAAACTGAAACCAGATGGAAATCATCTTTCTTCTGGGCATATTTTTTTGATCAAGAAACAGTTTTACACACTTCAAACTTTGATTAAACCCCCACCTATCTAAACAGTTACTATTCTGTCAATCCATTTATCATAAGTGTTTGCTAAATAATTTTACTAAGCTGTGATTTATGAATATAAATACATATTTAAATAGAATTGAATATATAGGTACTACAAAAGCAACTTTGGAGGTGTTGAATAATTTGCATACCTGTCATTTATTACGAGTTCCTTTTGAGAATTTAGACATTCATTATAGAACACCGATTCTTCTGGATTTAGAAATGATATATAACAAAATTGTAATCAAAAAAAGAGGAGGGTTTTGTTACGAACTCAATGGGTTGTTTTTTGAACTGTTACAAAATTTAGGATTCAATGTAAAAAGAGTATCTGCAAGAGTATATAATAGTACAAAAGATGTATATGGAGAAGAATTTGATCATATGGCGATCATTGCAGAGATAAATCAAGTAGAATACCTGGTAGATGTAGGGTTTGGGGAGTTTGTTCTTACACCTTTGAAACTAGAAATTAATAGTATACAAACAGATAGTAGAGGATATTTTATCATAGAAAAATATGATAATGAATATTATAAGGTTTCAAAATTAGTTAAAAATAAAAAAATACCAGAATATATTTTTTCTAAAAAAGCTAGAGAAACAGAAGCATTTAGAGAAATGTGTAACTATCATCAAACAAGTTCAGATTCTCATTTTACACAAAAAAGGCTAATAAGTAAGCTTTTGATGAATGGTAGGGTAACAATCTCAGGTAATAGTATTAAAATTACAGAAGAAGGAAAAGAAGTTTTACATCAACAATTTAAGAATCACAAAGAGTATGCTGATCACCTCTTAGAACATTTTGGACTGAATGATAAAGCTATAATCTCTACTACAAAAACAAGTTTTTAAAATAATAAATTATAAATAAAGGATAGTTTGAACGAAATAGAAAAACCCAAAAATAGAAGTCATTTAAGACAGTTGCTAGGAAAAGAATATTTTATTTTAAAACGCAGGCTACATTGGGTTTTTGGTAAAAAAAAGTTTTCAAAACAGCAAAACACAATAGATTTTAAACATTCTGTGTTTAAGCACCAATCTTTGATCTTAAGACCACTCAAAGATGTAGATATGTATCTTCAAGAAAATAAACGTACTAATCTTGAATTAGCAATTAAGCATATAAATGGAGTAGAAATAAAACCTAATGAATATTTTTCTATATGGAAACTGGTAGGCAGACCCACAAAACGAAAAGGATATTTAGAAGGTTTGGTTTTAAAAAGTGGTAAAATAGATAAGGATATTGGAGGAGGATTGTGCCAATTAGGAAATCTTCTTTTTTGGGTTTTTGCTCATAGTCCATTAACCGTTAAAGAACGATACCGACATGGTTTTGACGTTTTTCCAGATGTAAACCGTAAAGTTCCTTTTGGGGCAGGGGCAACGTTATCATATAATTATATTGATTTACAGATAAAAAATGAAACCAATAATAGTTTTGTGATTAAGTTATGGCTGGATGAAACTCATCTTAATGGAGAGTTATTGTCTAAAGAAAAAATGAATGGATCATATAAAGTAGAAGAACGGAACCACCAAATTAAACAACAACTTTGGGGGGGATATTCAAGACATAACCAAATATTTAAAATTTGTACCACTGAAACATCTGAAACAGAAGAAATGATAGTAGAAAATCATGCTATTATGATGTATGAACCACTTCTTCCAAAAAGATAAATTAGACTGTACCCTTTTTTGATTGATAATATCTAAATGCTAAATAAACTTTATTACTATGAATGTTCCAATACCAGGAAAACCAGTTAGAGGTTCTCAATCGGGAAAACCAATAATGGCACTTTTTGATTTGTTAGGGAGACATTGGTCTATGAATATCCTTTGGTGTTTAAAAGAAAACTCTCAATCATTTAGTGAATTAGAAAAAAAAATGTAATGGGATTCCGCCTACTACGCTTAATACGAGACTAAAAGAACTTCAAAAAACATTTATTATAGAAAAAGTTGTTGATGGGTATGCTTTGACAAAAATAGGTGATGAGATGTTTGATCTTTTTGATCCTCTGAGAGTATGGTCTGAGAATTGGAAAAAAAATTTAACTAAAGAAACAGTATACATTATGTTTATTATCAATTTTAATTTTATTAAATCAATTGAAGAGGTTAATACTATTACAGAAGTACATAGAGAGTATGTATCTAAACAGTATGAAAATGATATTTTTATCATTGGTGGCCCAAAAAAACCACGTGATGGTGGTATAGTGCTTGCACATTCTTGTTCTGAAAAAGAATTGCGAACTATTCTAGATAATGATCCTCTCATACTTAATGAGTTTGCTCATTATAGCTTAACAGAATTTAATCCAATGATGGCTACCAAAAAATTAGATTCTTATATTAATAAGCTGAGGTAATACATCTTTTATCTTTATTTGAAATAGAAGTATGGTGAGAAAGATGAAAACATACCGATAATAAAAATGGTATTAGAGGAATGTTCTATTTTTTCTAATTAATATACAATTACAAGAGATTGTTG
Source organism: Aquimarina sp. I32.4 (assembly GCF_002924285.1). Lineage (NCBI taxonomy): Bacteria > Pseudomonadati > Bacteroidota > Flavobacteriia > Flavobacteriales > Flavobacteriaceae > Aquimarina > Aquimarina sp. I32.4. The sequence goes on from NZ_PGUB01000020.1 coordinate 53,952, forward strand.
CTTATTAAGTGAGGTTTAATATTCTTAGACTTGTTTTGGAATTAAGGGGTTGTTTCAAACGAATACTTCGTGGGATTGTCTTAGCGTAGCCTATTCAAAGTAGGAGTAAACCACTAGGCAGTATCCAAAATTTTGTATAAACAGAATTTTGGATACTATTTTTATAATCAGTAGTTTTTTACCATCAAGTAAAACACATAAATATTAGTTTACATGTCTTGAGGAGTAACTAAGAGGACTTCTACACTTCCTCCTCTTTCTGAGCGTTGTACATTACAAATTCGCTCTGTTTGCGCAGGCCCCGTAGGTAAACTTGGACAAGGAGGATTACCTATTAATTGAATGCAATCTGTGCAATTTACAGGATATACCCCAGGATTACCTTTGTTCTCTTGCAATCCTCGGTTATAGATGGTATCAATAGGAGTTTTGACAGGGCCATAGTTCCACCCCAAATCTTTATCAACTTTCATCATCATATAACAATTGACGCCATTTACACAACTGATATCAAAGGCTTCAAAGCAAGGTTCAAGTGGGTTTAATGTAAATTCTGCAATATTGGTTCCTGTTTTTCCCATATGAAAACTAGCATTGGGTACAGGGCATTGCGGTTCGATATAAAAACCAATGTTTCCACTAAAACATTGACCTTTGGGGTCAAACTCTTGTGATTTTTTTTTCTCTAAAATAAACTTTCCCCTCAAGGAATTTACTTTTTCAAGAAAACTAAAATCATCAACACTTACTGGAATAGGGCAGCATTGATTGGTGCTGTTTTTTGCTGCAAAAGTTACAAATACCTCTACAGCGGCATCGGTTTGGTTGGTGACAGTTAATTTTGTGTAATTTGTTGTAATACCCATTATAATATGATTTTTGATTTGTAAGAAGTATGCTAATAGTACAAAGAATATTTGACGTCAATAAGAGTATAAATACCTGTTTTTAGGAGTATTTTTATCCATTTTATCGTAATTATTATGAGGTATAACCATAGTACGTATGGTTTCTGTCTTTGATACGATCAAAAATTAAGTAAGAAGTAGTATCAAATTATAAGTCATTTAGTAGCCTTTAATTTGATGATTTTTAGGTAATAATGTATAATTTATTTGATATAGGTAGTATGTTATATTGAATGATTAGAAGAAGTTTTCAATTGTGTTTTATATACTAGCTGTGTATCTGTATCAAGAATTAGAAGTCCTTGATTCACAGTGTCTAATTGTTTTATTAGGCTCTAGTTTATAATTGCGTTGATATTAGTTTTTGATATTGTGCTTCGATATTTCTGTAATTCTTTATAGCGTTAACATCTAGGACAGTTTTTTGT